>DMWU01000105.1 GCA_003483125.1 Erythrobacter sp.
TGATCCGGCCGATTTGACCGCCGATGGTTTTGACGGCCGCGCCTCCGCCATTTCAACGGCCAGCTGGAACCTTTTCTGCAATATCGGCCTGCAAGATTCGCTAGAACCGTTTGCCGGTCATATCTCCAAGATCGCAGTAAGCGACCAGTTGAAGGCGGGCAGGCTCGATTTCCAGCCTGAGCCGCATGAGGGATCGCTGGGCCGAATGTTCGCCAACCAACGGCTCCGTCTCGCCCTGTTCGATGCAGCGAAGGAAGAAGAGCTGATTTCGTGGCACTCCAAATCCGAGGTGACAAAGCGTGAGCGGGGCCAGCACGGGGTTTCGGTTACCCTAGCTGACGGGAAAGAGCCTCAAGCAAGCTTGATGATTGCGGCGGAAGGCCGGCGATCGCCTACACGCGACGAAGCCGGGCTGGTCGTGACCAAATGGGATTATCACCACCGCGCAATTATCGCCGGATTGACGCATGAGCTGCCCCATGACGAGGTTGCGTGGGAAATCTTCTATCCTGCCGGGCCCTTTGCCCTCTTGCCCATGCTCGATACACCTGATGGTGCGCATACCAGTGCGTTGGTATGGACCGTATCTGAAACGGATGCACCAGGTGTGCTCAAGCTTTCGGATCGCGCCTTTCAGGCCGAGGTCGAAAAAAGGATGGGTGACATATTCGGAAAGATCACCGGCATCGGCCCGCGATCATCATTCCCGCTAGGGTTCCATCATACAGCAAGGATCACTCGAGAACGGCTCGCGCTAGTGGGCGATGCCGCCCATGGGATCCATCCGATCGCAGGACAGGGTCTCAACCTTGGTTTGCGGGATGTCGGGGCGCTGGTTGAGGTAATCGAAGAGGGTCGCCGCATCGGGCTCGAGCCCGGTGATGCCCAGTTGCTCACCCGCTACGAGCGGTGGCGCGGTCTAGACAGTTTCTCGGTCGCTCTTGCTACCGATGGGCTAACGCGTCTGTTTGGTATTCCAAGCAATACGGCTTCTGCCATTCGCCGCTTTGGCATGGCAGGGGTCCAGCGCAGCAAATATCTGAAGCACTTCTTCATGGACGAAGCACGCGGCGTTTCGGGCGAATTACCGGAATTGTTGCGCGCCTAAGGCTCGCTCCTGCTATTCGCCGCCGCTTCCCACAGGGCTAAGTTGTTCAACCGGATTACCTGCACCATCGCGCAATAGTCGCGGTTCAAGAACTGCTGCGGTCTCGATCCGCTCGAGAGCATCCATGGCATCGCGATAACGCTCCGCATCGGCAATCCAGCTTTCCGCCTTGTCGGCACCTGGCAAATTTTGCACTTCACCAATGGCCGCATTAATGCGGCCCGATTCCAGCGCCAAGCGCGCGCGTTCAAGCCTACGCTCTGGCTGGGGTGACGGAGTTGCCTCGCGTCGAATGACAAAAAGTTCTCCCAGCTCTCGCATGAAGCTTTCCCACGATACCGATTGGTCACCTTCGCTCAGTTCCGGCCCAAGACTATCAAGCCTTGCGGCCAGCTCGTCCACAGTCACGGGTTCGCGCGAAAATGCGATTACGGTGCGAACAGCATTGGGTAGCGCATCGCCAAATCGCAGCCGCAACTGATCAGCAAGATAGCCAAGCTCGGCTCGCCGCTCGAGGGCGCGCCTGGTTGCGAAGGCAATCAGCAATCCTTCAGCACGGGCTGCGTTGCCAGCGGCTGCCTGTGCCTGCAGGTCAAGCCTCGCCAAACGCTGCTCCGCCGCGGCCAACCGCTGATCGAGCCCACCTTGCTGTTCTGCGACTCTTTCAACCGTCTGGGCAGCCTCAACCACCTCTGCAGCCTCTAAAGCAGGAATGGCGTCTTCTTCTTGCGCAGAGCCATCGTCTGCAGCTTCTATCGCTTCGCTATCTGGAACATCCGCAGAAGCTTCGAGAGCAGGCTGGTCCGCTTGCGGCTGCTCATCGTCTCCACGATCCCAAAGGAAATATCCCGCCAGCAGCGCGCCGAATAATAGCGAGCTCAGGGCAACACCCATAATGGCCTGCGTTGAGCCACTTTTCTTGCGGCGACTGCCGAACCTCGATTCCATTCCCGTCCGTTCTTCCGACCCATGCGGCCATACCGACCGCGTTCCAACTAAGCTAATCTTGGCACATGTCTCTAGCTAGCGCCAGTAACGTGCGCTCGTCGGGATTTGACGCCGTATAAACCTCCGCCCAGCCAGTACCAGCAGATTCAGATATCCTTGGGCCTAAAGTAACGAGGGTAATCTTGCTGCGATCGATCCCTAATCGTTCAGTCTCTTGGACCAGATGCAAGGCAGCGCCAGCCGAATGGAGCAGGATTGTACATTCCTGGTCAATCAGTCCGGCTTTTTCAGCAGCAATATCTGTATGTTCGACGTGATACACGATACGCGTTGTTAGGTTGATATGATCCGGAATGTTAAGTTCGACATGGGCGTGACCGGCCAAGCGCAACAAGTGTCGCTCCTTACTAGGGTCAAGCATATCGATGAGTTGCTGCAATCCGCCAGAGCCGATCATTTCGACACGAAATCCCGATTCACGCGCTAGTTCGGCGGTCTTTGACCCAACAGCCAGAACAGGCAGCTCCTTCAATGCCTCGAGCTTCTCTCCAGCATGGCGGATAGCATTTGCGCTGCCGATCAACAGCCCATCGATGTCATCGAGCGCCGGCATCGTCCAACCGCGCGGGGCAATTTGTGCGAGCGGCATGCCGATGATCGGTAGGCCCATTTCGGCGCCAGTCTTGATAGTGGTTGAAAGGCCCGGCTCGGGCCTGATCGAGAAGATCCGTAAACTCATTCGGGCCCGCCGAAATTGCGCACTATTGCCGGACCTGCATTCTTGAGCATCTTCCGAGCCAGAAGAGCGGGAGCTGCATCGTCGCCCGCAACAAATTCAGTGCTGTCGTCGAGACGTTCGGCACCATCCGCACTGAATAGCGCCACATTCATGCGAATGCGCCCATCTTCATATGTCGAGTCCACGGCAACCGGGCTGTGGCAAGTACCGCCCAGTCCTGCGAGCAATGCACGATCAGCGCGCACCTCAAGATGGCTTGCTTTATCGTCGATCGCTCCAACAAGCTCGATAACGCGAGAATTTTCGCCAAGGCATTCAATCCCGATTGCGCCTTGGGCGGCAGCCGGAACCCATCCTTCAACCGCCAGTGCTTGGCCAACTTCCAATTGGCCTAGCCGCTCAAGTCCGGCGGCCGCAAGGAAGGTTGCATCGACCTCTCCAGCCTCAAGCTTGGCCAGCCGCGTGGCAACGTTCCCGCGGAAGGTCACTACTCTACAATCCGGACGATGATTGAGCAGTTGCGCGGCGCGGCGCGGAGCGCTGGTGCCGATCTTCGCGCCATGAGGAATCTCGTCAATAGACGCTGCGCCAATCAATACATCGCGCCTGTCAGCCCGCGGTAAGACAGCGCCAATGACGAATTCGGTGGGTCGTATAGTCTCTACATCCTTCATCGAATGGACAGCAATATCGGCCTCATTTGCTAAGAGCACAGTCTCGAGCTCTTTCAAAAAAACACCCTTACCTCCCAACGTGTTGAGCGCAACATCCTGACGTCGGCCACCTTCGGTCGAGAGGCCC
>DMWU01000137.1 GCA_003483125.1 Erythrobacter sp.
GAAGCAGGCATTGACACAGCAATAATCGAATTCGATACCCTGCCCGATCCGGTTTGGCCCGCCGCCCAGGATCACGACCTTTTTGCGGTCTGACGGGTCAGCCTCGCATTCCGGGCCACCGTTATCTTGGGCAAAACTCGGCGCTTCATAAGTCGAATACATATAGGGCGTGATTGCCTCGAACTCGGCAGCGCAGCTATCGATCCGCTTGAATACCGGGCGCACGCCTAGCTTCTGGCGCAGCTCGCGCACTTCCTGCTCGCTCGTCGCGCCTGCCATCACTTTCAGCGCATCGTGAAGCAAACCGCTGCGCCGCGCCTGCGTTTCCGCCATGCCGCCAGCAACCCCGACCGAACGAACGGCCAAAGTCGCAAGGCGCTTGTCGGAAAAGCCCATGGACTTTAGCTTGCGAAGGCCAGCGGCATCATTGGGCAGGCCTTCATCGGAGACGCGCGCTTCGGCTGCGATGATTTCTTCAATCTGGCGCAGGAACCACGGATCGTATCCCGTAATGGGCTGAATGTCTTCGACGCTCAAACCTTCACGGAATGCCTGTGCGACATTGAGCAAGCGGTCGGGAGTGCGTTTTGAAAGAGCGGCCGTTATGACATCGCGGCTTACGCCCTCCAGCTCCGTCACACGATTAAATCCGTCGAGCCCGGTTTCTAGCCCGCGCAGTGCCTTCTGCATCGATTCCTGGAAATTACGGCCAATCGCCATGACTTCGCCAACCGACTTCATCGCGGTTGCCAGCTCAACCTTTGCGCCCTTGAATTTTTCAAATGCGAAGCGCGGGATCTTGGTCACGACATAGTCGATTGTCGGTTCGAAGCTGGCTGGTGTTGCGCCAGTAATCTCGTTCGTGATCTCATCGAGTGTGTAGCCGACTGCCAGTTTGGCCGCGACCCGCGCGATCGGGAAACCTGTCGCTTTGGATGCCAGCGCGGATGAACGCGACACGCGCGGGTTCATTTCGATCACGATCAACCGGCCATCCTTGGGATTGACCGCGAATTGCACGTTCGAACCGCCCGTTTCGACGCCAATTTCGCGCAGCACCTCAAGCGAGGCAGTACGCATGATCTGATATTCCTTGTCGGTCAGCGTCAGTGCTGGCGCCACGGTAATGGAGTCACCCGTGTGCACACCCATCGGATCGACATTCTCGATCGAGCAAATGATGATGCAATTGTCGTGCTTGTCCCGCACGACTTCCATCTCATACTCTTTCCAACCGAGCAGCGACTCTTCGATCAGCACTTCGGTGGTGGGTGAAGCATCGAGCCCCTCGCGCACGATCCGCTCAAACTCTGCCTTGTTATAGGCGATGCCGCCGCCCGTGCCGCCGAGCGTAAAGCTGGGGCGGATGATCGCGGGAAGACCAGTCGTCTCTAGGACCTTGACCGCATCGTCGACCGAATGCGCGATGCCGCTGCGGGCGCTTTCAAGCCCGATCTTGTCCATCGCCTCGCGGAATTGCTGGCGGTCTTCAGCCTTGTCGATCGCCTTGGCATCGGCTCCGATCATCTGGACACCGAACTTCTCCAGCACACCATCGCGATTTAGCGAGAGCGCGCAGTTCAACGCAGTTTGCCCGCCCATTGTGGGCAGCACGGCATCGGGCCGCTCCTTCTCGATAATCTTGGCGACAATTTCAGGCGTGATCGGCTCGATATAGGTCGCATCGGCAAACTCGGGATCGGTCATGATCGTCGCCGGATTGCTGTTCACCAATATGACGCGATAGCCCTCTTCCTTCAGCGCCTTGATTGCCTGCGTGCCCGAATAGTCGAACTCGCAGGCCTGGCCGATGATTATCGGACCAGCGCCGATAACGAGGATTGAGGAGATGTCAGTGCGTTTGGGCATCAGGCAATCATTCCCACAAATTTCTCGAAGAGGGAGAAGCTGTCTTGCGGGCCGGGTGAAGCCTCTGGGTGGTATTGCACGCCAAATGCGCGCTTGCCCTTAACTGAAATACCGCAGTTTGACCCATCGAACAGGCTGACATGCGTCTGCTCGACATCCTGCGGCAGAGTGTCGGCATCGACAGCGAAGCCGTGGTTCATGCTGGTGATTTCAACCAATGTCTCGGTGTCGCCCCAATCGGCGCCGACGCGCTGGACAGGATGGTTCGCGCCGCGATGCCCCTGGAACATCTTCACCGTTTTGGCTCCAGCGGCGAGCGCCAGCATCTGGTGGCCCAGGCAAATGCCGAAGATCGGCATGTCACGATCCAGCAGCGCCTTGATCACCGGCACGGCATATTCACCAGTCGCAGCAGGGTCGCCGGGGCCGTTCGATAGGAAAACGCCATCGGGGTTCAGCGCCAACACATCTTCAAGCGAAGTCTTGGCGGAAACCACCGTTACCTTCGCCCCTGCCCTCACCAGATTGCGGAAGATATTGTCCTTCGCACCATAATCGATCGCGACGACATGCGGGCGATCTGTCCCCTCGCCTTCACCATAACCATGGCCAAGCCGCCAATAGCTGCCCCGCCAATCCTCTTGGCCTTCGCGGGTTACCTCTATCGCGAGATCCATCCCCTCAAGCCCCGGCCATTCCTGGGCCTTGGCCAGACACACCGTCCCA
>DMWU01000107.1 GCA_003483125.1 Erythrobacter sp.
TTGCGAAGACCTGGCCCACAAGGTCATTCATGAACGCGCTGAACGCGACGAGATTGATGTTCACCGCCAGCAGCATCAGCTCAATCGCCATCAGGATGACAATCACATTCTTGCGGTTGAGGAATATCCCTAGAACGCCCAACACGAACAGGACCACACTGACGACAATATAGTGCTCGATGCCAATCACAGCTCGACCCCCTCGCCCACCCCGGGCTGCTTCATCTGAGTGGCTTCATCCGGGTTGCGGCGGACCTGCTTACCGATATCCTGATGGCCGCGTGCTCCATCCGGACGGCGGCGGTGCGTCAGCATGATTGCACCGATCATCGCCACCAGCAGGATCAATCCCGCAGCTTCGAACAGGAAAACATACTTGGAATAGAACAGCGCGCCGAAAGCTTCGATATTCGACATGCTAATCGGTGTTGCGCCAGTTCCATCCGGCGAGCCAAGCTCCAGGATCCCGGCGCGGTAGGCACCGATGCCCATGACCAATTCGGCCAGAAGAACCAGGGCAATGGCAATTCCAAGCGGGAAGTTCTTAATGAAGCCGGCGCGCATCTCCGCGAAATCGATGTTCAGCATCATGACGACGAACAGGAACAGCACCGCGACCGCGCCGACGTAAACGATCACCACCAGCATTGCGATGAATTCGGCACCGACTAGTACCATCAGGCCGGCAGCATTGAAGAATGCCAGGATCAGCCAAAGTACCGAATGCACAGGATTACGTGCGGTAATTACAAAGGTACCGCTGGCAATTACCAGCGCAGCGAAAAGATAGAAGGCAAGCGTCTGAATCATCGCGTCGGCCCCCTATCGATACGGGGCATCGGCTTCAAGGTTCGCGGCGATCGCTCGCTCCCACTTGTCCCCGTTGGCCAGTAGTTTCGCTTTGTCATAGAGCAGCTCTTCGCGCGTTTCGGTCGCATATTCGAAGTTCGGCCCTTCGACGATGGCATCGACCGGGCAGGCCTCTTGGCAGAAGCCGCAATAGATGCATT
Source organism: Erythrobacter sp. (assembly GCA_003483125.1). Classification (GTDB taxonomy): domain Bacteria; phylum Pseudomonadota; class Alphaproteobacteria; order Sphingomonadales; family Sphingomonadaceae; genus Erythrobacter. Next base: position 1,011 of record DMWU01000107.1, read on the forward strand.
TCGTCATGTCGATGTCGTAGCGAGTGGTCCGGCGGCTGCCGTCTTCACGCGGCTCCGCCTCGATCGTGATCGCCTGCGCAGGGCAGACTGCCTCGCACAATTTGCATGCAATGCAGCGTTCTTCACCATTGGGATAACGGCGTAGCGCATGCTCGCCGCGGAAGCGCGGGCTCAGCGGGTTCTTCTCGTACGGATAGTTGATCGTAACTTTGGGCTTGAAGAAGTATTTGATCGTCAGGGCATGCGCTTTCACGAACTCCCAAAGCGTGAACGATTTGATCAGATGGGCAACTGTGCTCATCAGGCCTGCCCCTCAAAGTGTCCGGTAGCCATAAGATAACCTGAAATCACGGCGACGAAGAGAAGGCTCATCGGCAGGAATACCTTCCAGCCAAGCCGCATCAGTTGGTCATAACGATAGCGTGGAACCGTCGCCATCACCCAACTGAACATGAAGAAGAACAAGAATGTCTTGCCCAGGAACCAGATGATGCCCGGAATGTCGAACCAGGGGATCCAGTCCACATCCAGAGGAGGCAACCACCCGCCGAAGAACAGCAGTGTGTTGAGCGAGCACATCAACAGGATGTTGGCATATTCGCCGAGCCAGAAGAGCGCGAAACTCATCGAGCTATATTCTGTCTGGTACCCGGCAACGAGTTCGGATTCAGCCTCGGTTAAATCAAACGGAACGCGTGCAGTTTCCGCAAGGCTTGAGATGAAGAACACCACCCACATCGGGAATAGCAAGGGATGCACCACATAAGCGTTGATTATGCCTAGGCCGAAACCTTGCTGCTCATTCACGATAGCGCTTAGATTGAATGTGCCTGCGAAAAGCACAACGCAGACAAGAATGAAACCAATCGATACTTCATAGCTGATCATCTGCGCAGCAGCGCGCATGGCGGAATAGAAGGGATATTTCGAGTTCGACGCCCAACCGCTCATTACCACGCCATAAACGCCAAGACTGCTGATCGCGAGGATGTAGAGCAGCCCCACATTGATATCTGCCAGCACCACACCTGCATCGAATGGAACCACTGCCCATGCCGCAAGGGCCACAGTAAAGGTGATGATCGGCGCGAGCAGGAATATGCCCTTGTTTGCCGCAGAGGGGATGATTGTTTCCTGCAGGAAGACCTTCAGGCCATCGGCAAAGCTCTGAAGCAAGCCCCATGGGCCAACGACATTGGGGCCGCGCCGCAAATTGATCGCCGCCCATACCTTGCGGTCGACATAGATGATCATGGCGACGGCTAGCATCAACGGCAGCGCAATCAGCAGGATGCCGCTGATTGTTGCGACGAACCACGCCCATTCGTAGTTCATGCCAAAGGATTGGAAGAACTCGGTCATTCTGCCGCCTCCTTCAGCTCTTCACCGTGAAGGAGTTCAGCCGAACATTGCTGCATCACCGCGCTGGCGCGAGCGATAGGATTGGTGAGGTAGAAGTCCTTGATGGGGTAAGCTTCGAGCATACCATCGGCTTTTGCGGAAGAATCAGCAGCCGGGAGCGCGCCGTAATCGGCAAGTCCTTCTTCGCCCAATGCGGGAACTTCTGCGA
>DMWU01000239.1 GCA_003483125.1 Erythrobacter sp.
TGGCAGAGCGGTTGAATGCACCGGTCTTGAAAACCGGCAAGGGTGCAAGCCCTTCGTGGGTTCGAATCCCACCCTGTCCGCCACCACTCCATTAAAATCAATGATTTAAGGGTCGCTTTGAGACTTTGCCGAAACTTTTGGTCTAACCGAAGTTTTCCACAGACATTCCCGCGTCAGCCTTCTCACTCAAAGCCAGCACCACTTCCGGCGCTAGGTTCCGCGGTCCTTTTAGGCGCAACCGTCGATATTCTTACGCAGGCGCTTACCCTAGCGCCTCTTTCTCGGCCCGTTTTACCCATGGCTTGCGTGAGGCGATTGCTGGGCTAGATTGCCCCCATGCGCAAACTAGCACTCTTAGCCGGGCTGATCGTTGCAGCCTGTTCGCCTCCCGAACCCAATATACCTGCCGAACCCGATAGAATGGCGGCGGATTGGATGTTGGTGAGCGAGAATACGAGCGGCAATAAATTCTATATCGACCGGGCTTCAACTCGCACAATGCCCAATGGCAACAAGCGGGCATGGACGCGGGAGGTGTATGCAAAGCCAAACAGTTGGGGGATTACATCGATTAGGAGCTTAGATGAGTATGACTGCCGTGAGGGTCGGATTCGCTTTCTTCAACAGACGGCCTTTAAGGGCAATGAAACCATCGCGATGGAGAACGATCCTGAATGGTTATATACGCCGCCGGAATCCCCCGTCGAAGCTAAGCTCTACTACGTCTGCTCTGGGCGCTAATCTCGCAAATTGAGAGAGGGGCACCTTTGCATTGCGGTACATCCACGTTAGGCTGGCGTCATGCGCAATAGACTAGTGAAGCAGGAAATCCCCCATAGGCATGGGGTTTAGCCTAGATCAGCCTCTGGTCAATCGCCGAGCACTAAGCGATCAAATATGGAGTGCGCGCCCATAGGCGCCCAACACGCTTTCATGCATCATTTCTGAAAGCGTCGGATGCGGGAACACCGTCTGCATCAGTTCGGCTTCGGTAGTCTCAAGCTGCTTACCGACAGTATATCCCTGGATCAGCTCCGTGACCTCCGCGCCGATCATATGCGCCCCCAGCAATTCGCCGGTCTTGGCATCGAACACTGTCTTGATGAAGCCTTCTGCCTCACCCAGCGCAATCGCCTTGCCATTGCCGATGAAGGGGAAGTTGCCGACCTTGACCGAATAGCCGACTTCCTTTGCCTTGGCCTCGGTCATACCGACACTTGCAACTTGCGGATGGCAATATGTACAGCCCGGGATGTTATTGCGGTCGAGAGCATGCGGATGAACATCCTTATTGCTGAGTTCCTGCGCAATAGCCTCAGCAGCGGTTACTCCCTCGTGGCTTGCCTTATGCGCAAGCCAGGGGCCGGGTGTGCAATCGCCGATCGCCCACAGTCCCTTTGACTTCGTACGGCCATAAGGATCAATTTGGATAAAGCCGCGATCCATTTCCGCCAGCTTCTCCAGCCCGATATTTTCAGTGTTCGGCTCGATGCCAATGGCAACGATACAGTGTGTAAATTCGCTTTCGCTGACCTTGCCTACCTTGTCCTTGATCTTTGCCGTGACGCCCTTGGCGGTGGCCTTCAGATCCTCGACACCGGCGCCGGTCATGATTGTCATGCCCTGTTTCTTGAGCGATTTTTCAAGGAAGGTAGAGACTTCGGCATCTTCAACCGGCACAATACGATCGAGCATCTCGACCACTGTAACATCGGCCCCCATATCATTGTAAAAACTAGCGAATTCAATGCCGATAGCACCGCTGCCGATGACCAGCAGCTTCTTCGGCATCTCAGGCGGAGTCATCGCCGCGCGATAGGTCCAAATCCGTTTCCCGTCAGCAGGTGCAAAGGGGAGGTCGCGGGCGCGCGCGCCGGTTGCGACGATGATATGCTTGGCAGTGAGCTTTTCCTCTCCCTTGTCGCCCTTCACCGTCATTGTAGTTGGGCCCGTTAGGGTGCCATCACCCATGTGCACGGTGATCTTGTTCTTCTTCATCAGGTGCGTGACACCCTGGTTCAGCTGCTTTGCCACGCCACGGCTACGCTTCACCACCGCCTCTAGGTCGGCCTCAATCGCCTGCGCCTTCAAACCGTAATCACCAGCATGCTGCATGTAATGGAATATCTCTGCAGATCGCAGCAGCGCTTTTGTCGGGATGCAGCCCCAATTGAGGCAGATACCGCCCAAATTCTCACGTTCTACAATCGCGGTCTTCAGGCCCAATTGAGCGCAACGAATTGCAGCGACATAACCACCCGGGCCGCTGCCAAGTACGATAACGTCGTATGAATTAGCCATTGTCATCTTCCTTGAGGAGGGGATTTGATATCAAGCGGGTATTCGAACCGGGCGTGGCCGACCTTCATCATCGGCAAGCACGAATACAAAGGTGCCTTTGCAAACTATCTTTGTCTCTTCACCGTTGCGCTCGCGAGATACTCCCTCGGCAGCAATAGTTATCGAGGTGTTCCCTTCGCGCACAATTTCGCAATAAATGCTCAATTCGTCGCCCAGAGCCATCGCCGCAGGGAAACTCATATCGTTCGCTGCGACCACGTTGGCGCGGCCTTGGCCTACCCTGCTGGCCATCGAACCAGCGCCAAGCGCCATCTGGCTCATCAGCCATCCGCCAAAAATTCCATCGTAGGGATTAAGGTCGGTCGGCATGGCCGTAGCTCTTATTGTGAGCTCACCTTTTGGCATCTTACTAAACCACCAGCCCCATCGGGTTTTCGCAGAGTTGCTGGAATGCCTGCATCAGCTGTGCGCCGTCCGCTCCGTCAATTGCTCGGTGATCGAAGCTACCTGTTACGCTCATCACTGTTGCAACCTGAAGCGCGCCATCGACGACATGCGGGCGCTGCTCACCAGCCCCAACAGCCAGGATCATTGCCTGCGGCGGGTTAATCACGGCATCAAACTGCTTGATGCCGAACATACCCAGGTTTGAAAGCGAGGCCGTACCGCCCTGATATTCATGCGGTTGCAGTTTGCCGTCGCGGGCCTTGCCAGCAAGCTCTTTCATCTCGGTCGAAATCTGGGAAAGACCCTTGCGTCCAGCGTCGCGAATGATCGGTGTAATCAGACCAGAAGGTGCGGCGACTGCTACAGAAATGTCTTCGCGCGTATAACGGAACAGTTCATCACCCTGGAAGCTGACATTGCAGGCCGGGATACGTTGCAGCGCTCGAGCAAGAGCCTTGATCAACAGATCGTTGACCGAGAGCTTGACCCCGTCAGCCTCCAGCGAGGCATTCAATTGCTTACGCAAGTCGAGCAGCGGATCGAGCCTGACATCCACGGTGAGGTAAATGTGCGGGATGGTCTGCTTAGCCTCTGTCAGGCGGCGAGCAATAACCTTACGCACATTGTTGAGCTTCTCGGCCTCATATGGCGCGTCGAGTTCGCCGCCAAGCTGCGCAGGTGCAGGAGGTGCGGCAGGTGCAGTTGCTGCGGGAGCTTCCGCCGCAGGCGCAGCACCTGGCTGCGCGTCGACAACATCAGCCTTCACGATCCGCCCATTGGGGCCGCTTCCCTTGATAGTCGAAAGATCGAGGCCCTTCTGGTCCGCAATCCGCTTTGCCAGCGGCGAGGCGATGATTCGGTCACCCGATGCGGCAGGCGCAGCGGGAGTGGGTACCGGAGCAGTGGGCGCAGGGGCTGGAGCAGCAGCTTCTCCGCCAGCGGCATTCTCAACATCACCTTTGGTAATTTTGCCGCCCGGCCCTGTACCTGTAATTGAGGCAAGATCGACGCCCTTATCTTCTGCCAGCTTGCGCGCAGTTGGAGTTGCGGCCGGCCCATCACTGGCGGGCGGCGCAGAAGCAGGAGCCGGCGCGGGTGTCGCGGCAGCATCACCTACATCCTCGCCATCCTCAGCAAGCATGGCGATGACCGTTCCGACTGTTACCCCTTCTGTACCTTCCTCGACCAAGATCGAGGCCACGGTGCCTTCGTCCACAGCCTCGAATTCCATAGTTGCCTTGTCCGTTTCGATCTCGGCCATGATGTCGCCGGATCCGACATAGTCCCCTACCTTCACCAACCAGCGGGCCACTGTGCCCTCTTCCATGGTTGGCGACAAAGCCGGCATCTTGATCTCGATAGGCATGACTGAGTCGAATCCTCTTGCTTTACGCTACGGAATTTCTCTGGCGAATTCGCAGGATAAGGGCAAGGCTGAAGCTGGGTTCTTGCTAAGAATTCGATTTCAGCGGATATGGCGTCTGAGGAGGAACTTAACCAAATGCGCGTATTCCTTGTGATTATGGACGAAACCGAAGAAGCGCGGGCCTCATTGCGCTTCGCGACCCGGCGCGCCGCTGCCGTCGATGGTATGGTCCACATACTCGCTCTGGTTCCACAGCAGAATGTCAGCGCGTTTGGTGCGGTTCAGGCCACAATCGAGCAGGAAGCCCGAGATCGCGCCGAAATGCTGGCACATGGTGCAGCAGGCAACATATTCAGCGAATGTGGAATTATGCCCGCTATATCTGTGCGCGTAGGAAGCGCTAACAAGGTAATCCACGAATTTCTTGAAGAACATCAAGAGGTAGCGGCACTTGTCCTTGGCGCAGCAGGCAACAACAATCCCGGGCCATTGGTGTCCCATTTTTCTGCCAATGCGGGTTCGCTAACCTGCCCGCTCTACATCGTTCCCAAGGATTATGAAGAAACCGACGTCGATCGCTGATCGCACGTTTAGCGGCGGCCCTGGAGCCTGATATTGCCCGGCCGACCGCGTTTACCACGCATATATTTGCCCTTCTTACGCGGAGCGGTGCGCCCGCCGCGTGCTTCGATAGGATTGCCATCGCTGTCTAGGGGCTCAAACTTCAGGGCACCAGTTAGCGGATTGGATTCTGCCAGCTTTAGTTTTAGCCGGTCGCTTACTGAATATCGGGTCCCACTTTCTTCACCGACAAGCGCTTGCGCGGCCTCTTCATGCCGAAAATGTTCGCGACCCAAGGTCGAAACCGGCACGAGACCATCGCCGCCCAGTCCCAATATAGTTGCGAAGAACCCGAAACTTTGGACACCAGTGATACGCGTATCGAAAGTTTCGCCAACGCGCCCTGAAAGCCAAGCCGCAACATAGCGGTCGATAGTCTCGCGCTCCGCTTCCATCGCGCGGCGCTCTGCCTGACTTATCGCGTCCGTAACCTGCTGCAAACTATCGCGATCTCGGTCTGACAGTCCGGTGGCAGGCCGGATCGACCCCTTTGGTTTGGGCTGCTCCAGCTTGAAGGCATCTACAAGCGCGCGATGCACAAGCAGGTCGGCATATCGCCTGATTGGTGATGTAAAATGCGCATAAGAGCCAAGTGCGAGTCCAAAATGGCCAGCATTACCCGGCCCGTAATAGGCCTGCGTCTGACTGCGTAATACCGCTTCCATCACTTGCAACTTCTCAGCCTCGTCACTCACATCCTTGAGCAAGCGATTGAACAGGCTGGGGGTAATCACCTGGCCTAATGCAAGCTTGTGCCCCATGGTTCCCAGATAGTCACGAAGGGCGATCAGCTTTTCACGCGCGGGCGGCTCATGCACTCGATATACGACTGGGGCGGTCTTGCTTTCCAGCGCCTTCGCTGCGGCGACGTTGGCGGCAATCATGAAATCTTCGACAACGCGATGCGCACCTAGCCGTTCTCGTACGGCGATCTTGGCAATCTGGCCCTTCTCGTCCAGCATAACCCTGCGCTCGGGTAGCTCGAGTTCAAGCGGGTCACGTTCGTGCCGGGCCTTTTCCAGCAACCTCCACGCATCCCACGGATGTTTGAGACGAGCAGGGGCCGTCCCGTCATCGATCTGTGCCTGCGCGTCTTCATAAGCTATATTCTCTTCAATCCGCACGATTGCACGCTTGAAATCCCAGGAAGTAACCACGCCTTCTCGCGAGATATGCAGATGGCAAACCATTGCCGCACGATCTTCACCCTGCTTGAGCGAACAAACATCCGCACTAAGGATTTCAGGCAGCATCGGAACAACACGATCGGGGAAATAGACCGAGTTGCCTCGCTTCCTTGCTTCTCGGTCAATCTGGCTACCGGGACGAACGAAGAAACTCACATCGGCAATGGCGATCAATGCGTCATAGCCACCATCCTTGCTGGGTGCTGCCCAGATGGCGTCATCGTGGTCTCGCGCATCTGCGGGATCGATTGCGACGATGGGAAGTTCTCGTAAATCCTGGCGCCTATCCTGATGCAGCGGCAGAGAGGCCACTTGGCCCGCTTCTTCGATTGCCTCCTCAGGGAATTTAACCGGAATGCCATGTTTTGCGATAGCGATGAGGCTGAAACTCTTGTGCGCAAGCGGATCGCCGATGATCTCGGTCACTTTCACCCCGGAACGCGGCGAACGACCTGTCCGCTCTGCCAGCACGAGCTGTCCATTCTCCGCCCCAGCAAGATCAGAGATTGGTGAGGAGTTGCGAATTCGGCGATCGACAGGTGCAAGCCAGGCCTTTCCGCTTCCATCAACTTCAACCACGCCCATCAAGCCTTCGGTACGGGCAGGTAGCTTCTTCATCGGGTGCGCAATCCAACCGGATTCACGCTCTTCGGTGCGAGCAAGTACGCGATCACCGCGTCTCAATGCCGAATGACCTCGTGCGCCCTTGCCGCCCTTCCGCTCCTTAAGCGTCAGTCGAGGGGGATCTGCACCGTCATCCGGCGACCAATTGTCGGGAACAGCGATTGGCTCCCCATCCTCTATATCGATTATGCGCAGAACTGTGACGCGGGGAATACCACCCATGCGATGATATGCGGTCTTCTTTCCATCGATCAAACCCTCTTCCGCCATGTCTTTTAACAAGCGCTTTAGAGCGACCTTTTCTTGCCCCTTGAGGCCAAACGCCCTGGCAATTTCGCGTTTGCCCGCTGGAATTTCAGAAGCTTGAAGAAACTCTAAGACCCGTTCGCGCGTCGGTAGACCTTGCTGCCGTTTGGAGGGCCGTTTGCCCGCCAACTCAATATGCCCTTGCGATCAAAATGCGCTCTACTGCTGGCTTGCCGGTAAAGATACAATCTCCATCTGCGGGATCCGCGTTGGTCGGCACATTGCGAATGGTGAGCTTGTAATTCTTAAGCTGTTCAACCACGCCTTCTAACTCGTCACCGCTAGGCTTGCCCCATTGGACCTCAAGCCAGCCAGGATGGCGCCTATCCGATCCATAGAATTCCGCGACTTCATCCATAGTAGCAATACCACGAGTGATATTATTATCACGGTGCTCGCGTGCTTGTTCAAACAAGTCATGTTGGATCTGCTCAAGCATCGCGCCAACACTATCTGCGCACTCATCGATGCTTGGCGTGGTAAAGTTGGCCCTACCCTCTTCATTCCACAGCTGGTCACGCCGCAGCATACTGACGACACCATTGTCCATGTCTCGGCTGCCAACCTCAATGATTATCGGCGCGCCTTTGCGCACCCAATTCCAACGCTTGGCGGTCGCCTTGCCGTGTGATGTATCGAGCAGCACGCGCACCTTCTCGCCGAGGGCAGATTGACCAGCAATCTGAGCGCGTAGCTTCTCACAATACGCAATGACGGCTTCATCGCCGTCATTCCCGCGCAGCATAGGCAGAATTACGACCTGCTGCGGCGCGATTGCAGGCGGGACACGCAGACCATCATCGTCGCCGTGCGTCATGATCACGCCGCCAATCATGCGGGTGGAGACACCCCAACTGGTCGTATGGCAGAATTGCTCGCTACCTTCGCGGCTCTGATATTTAATCCCGGCGGCCTCAGCAAAATTGGTGCCCAGATAATGCGAAGTACCCGCCTGCAGTGCCTTGCCGTCCTGCATCATCGCCTCGATCGACCAGGTTTCTACAGCACCTGGGAAGCGCTCATTCTCAGGCTTCTCACCAGTAATCACGGGCATCGCCAGGTCTTCCTCGGCGCAGGCCCTATACATTTCAAGTGCCCGATGGGTCTCTTCGAGGGCGCCTTCGCGATCCTCGTGGGCGGTATGCCCCTCCTGCCAAAGGAACTCACTGGTGCGCAGGAACATGCGGGTTCGCATTTCCCAACGAACAACATTGGCCCATTGATTTGTAAGCAAGGGAAGATCGCGCCAGCTTTGGATCCAGCGCGACATTGCATCACCAATGATTGTTTCCGAAGTAGGACGGACAACCAGTGGCTCTTCAAGCCTTGCTTCGGGGTCGGGTTTCAGCCCACCCTTGCCATCGGTAATCAGGCGATGGTGCGTGACGACAGCCATTTCCTTGGCAAAACCTTTCACGTGCTCCGCTTCCCGTTCAAAATTAGCTAGCGGTATAAAGATCGGGAAATAGCAGTTCTGAACGCCAGCAGCCTTGATGCGATCATCCATCAATCGCTGGATACGCTCCCATATACCGAAGCCCCATGGCTTGATAACCATGCAGCCGCGCACGCCAGAATCCTCCGCCAGATCGCGCTCTGCCACTAACGCCTCATACCATC
>DMWU01000074.1 GCA_003483125.1 Erythrobacter sp.
ACCGGGCCAGCGCCTGCACGCTGAGCCTGAACGGCGAGATGGCCGGACAATGTAGTCTTGCCCGATCCGCCCTTCTGCGATGCCAAAGCTAGTACGCGCAACGCTAAAGTCCCCCTGGTTTGGCCTATTCACGCCGCAAAATTGCGGCTCTCAAAACAGGCTTCGCAGGATACCCCTAATTTTGGGTTAACATGGCGGTTTCAACATGTTGAAAGCGCGGTTTATTCGGGAGGCCATCTACACTAAGATTCAGCAGGGGAGCGAAGGACCGAAATCAGTCGAGGGGGTATATGAGTGAGGCGAGCAATCAGGCTGTCGACGGAGCGGCACCAGCAATTAGCGACGAGCGGATTTCCAGCCTGGATTTCATTCGCGGACTGGCTGTGATGGGGATCCTGGCTGCCAATATCGTCGCATTCGGCCAGCCTTTCACCGCCTATATGTTCCCCGAAGAATTCCTTGTGCCTGATGGAGACAAGGGTGGTTGGCTTTGGGTGGCGCAATTCGTCTTGATTGACGGAAAAATGCGCGGGCTCTTCACGCTGCTATTTGGAGCAGGCCTGATGCTGTTCATGGAAAGGGCGTGGGCGCGCGGCTCGACACGCTGGCTCCAGGCGCGGCGGTTGATGTGGCTCTTGCTGTTCGGCCTTCCGCACTTCTACTTCATCTGGCGGGGCGACATCCTGACATACTACGCCATTGTTGGCCTACTGGTGCTGCTTTGTCTCAAATGGTCCATTTCGACGCAATTCCGTGTCGGGCTGTTCGGATACATAATCGGCGCGCTTGTTTATGCGGCGATGATGGGGCCGCTGCATTTTGTCGGTGAAACCGAGTTTGGAAACCAGCCTGAACATAGCGAGATGCGTGCCGGACTCGAAGCCGCCAAAGCCGAAGCTATCAAGGCAGAGGCGATTGATACCAAGTACAAGATTGAGGGCGACTACGCCGCGCTGACCCAACGTCGTTTCGAAGAGCGCGGGACCGAACCTCTCTCAAACCTCTCCTTGTTCATTTTTGAAACCTTCCCGCTCATGCTGCTCGGGGTGGCTGTTTACAGGATGGGCCTATTCAATGGTGGAATGGATCCTGCCAGGCAGAGATTCTGGGGCTGGATGGGTCTGGGCGTCGGCGGATTGCTGCACCTGTTGATTGCATTGTGGGCTAAAAGCACTGGCTTCGCATATTATGCGACGCTGGCTGCTTTTATGGCGTTTAGCCCGATCCCGCGGTTGATCATGGTTTTGGGGCTTGCGGCGCTACTGGCGCAATATGCGCCGCGCGCAACTGGATGGCTGGGGCAGCGGATATCGGCTGTCGGACGCGCCGCGTTCACCAATTATCTTGGCACGTCGATTGTAATGCTGTTCGTCTTCCACGGCTGGGCGCTTGGCCTTTATGGCCAGCTGAATCGACCGCAGCTTTACGTGGTTGTGCTCCTTACCTGGGCGCTGATGCTGTTGTGGTCGAAGCCATGGCTTGAGCGCTACCGCTTTGGGCCGCTGGAATGGCTGTGGCGTTGCCTAACCTATGGTGAGTTGATTGCATTGAAGCGGTAGGACCCGAGGCCGGAGGCTGGCGACGCGCCTGATCGTCAGATGGCTACAGCAGCCACATGCCAGCGGTCACACAAAATACTTGCTATTGAGAATAATTCGCATAAATAGGTAATTGCGAATCAATCGCAGGAGTGTCCATCCGATGTTTGTTTGCATCTGCAATGCCATCCGCGAGAACGAATTGCGCAATGTCGCTCGTGATACTGCTGGCGATGCAGAGGCAACTTATGCCGTACTGGGTAAGAGGCCCAATTGCGGACAGTGCCTTGAAGATGCCGATGAGATATTGCGCGAAGAGCGTGAATTCTGCTGCTAACGCGTCGCAGCCTGAACTGTATCGCCTTCAAAAACCCGCTACTGAAAATCGCTCGCAAATGTCGGAATTCCGCCATTTTTTAGCACTCTTCCGCTTGCCACAAGCGCCCTGAATGCGCATAATTCAAGCGGCAAGCATCAATCGGGAGTAGCGCCATGAAGGGCGACGAAAAAGTCATTGAATTTCTCAACAAGGCACTGACCAATGAGTTGACGGCGATCAACCAGTATTGGTTGCATTATCGCGTGCTGGCCGATTGGGGCGTGCACAAGCTCGCAGAATATGAACGGCACGAATCAATCGATGAGATGAAGCATGCCGATAAGCTGGCGGAGCGTGTGCTGTTCCTTCAGGGGCTCCCGAACTTCCAGGCTATTCACAAGCTCAAGGTTGGTGAGACTGTCGAAGAAATCCTAAAGGCTGACCTGGCCATGGAGATGGAAGCAATTCCGCTGCTACGCAATGCAATCGAACATTGTGAAAGCGTGCGCGACTATGTCAGCCGCGAAATCTTCGAACGCATCCTCGAGAGCGAAGAGGAGCATGTCGACTTCCTCGAAACGCAATTCGATATGATCGAGCGTATGGGGCTTGAGAATTACGTGCAGCTACAGAGTAAGGGCGCCGAGGACGGGGGCGACTAAGCGCACCGCCGGCCTGTCGGTTTCTTACAATCTTTCACTCTGCGTTTGGGTATCTTTGCGGATTGGCGCAGTTATGCGCCTTGGAGGGGTTAAAAACAGGGGTCGTACACCGTCCATTTCGCTGGGTCGCAAAACCTACGAATTTAGGGGGTACGAATATGAATCGCTTGCTGAAACCATTAGGCCTTGCAATTGCTGCTGCATCAATGATGTCAATTGCATCACCTGCATCGGCGCAACTTACCGTTTGGGAGGATTACACTCCGCAAAAGAGCGTTGTCGAATTGACTTATGTAAAGGTCGATGAAGGCCAGATGGACACTTATCTTGAAGGATTGAGGGATACTTGGGTCAGGGCCAATGAAATCGCAAAGGAACTGGGCCAGATCCAAAGCTACGGCATCTATGTCGTTCCATATGGCAGCAATGAAGTGAATCTAGTGCTGCGTATTACCTATCCCAACATGGCAACACTTGATGCTGACAAGGTCGAGTATGACAAGTTCCTGGCTGCCTGGGGGAAGGAAAACATGGACAGCAGCAACAAGACTGTCCTCGAACTCTATAACAAGATCCGCAAGATCAAGGGTACCTATCTACTGCGCGAACTCAGAATGAACCTCGACTAATTTCCGGTTCGTCTAGAAATGGGGGCGGGGCGAAAGCTCCGCCCTTTTTGATTCCGAGCCGCTAGCGCTCGCCGCTGTAATTGCCGCCGCCGCCTTTGTTGGCGTTGTAAGGGTTCTTCGGGCTCTTAAGGATCACGCGCACAGGCACCGCTTCAAAGCCAAGCTTGGCGCGGATGCTGTTAACGAGATAGCGTTCGTAGCTCTTGGGCAGTGAATCCAGCCTGGTGCCAAACACAACGAAGCGCGGGGGGCGTGTTCCAGCCTGCGTGATGTAGCGCAGTTTGATCCGTCGTCCGCCAGGGGCTGGGGGTGGATTGGCCTCCAGCGCTTCGTCGAACCATCGGTTGAGCGCGGCGGTCGGCACGCGCTTGGACCAGCTTTCGCGGATTTCAAAAGCCGCAGCCAGCATCGTATCCAGGCCCTTTCCGGTTTTGGCGCTGACCGCGAATAGCGGCAATCCGCGCACCTGTGCCAACCCGTCATCCAGCGCGGCACGAATACCATTGAACAGCGAAGAGGGATTTTCGGCAATGTCCCATTTGTTGATCGCTATCATCAAGGCGCGACCTTCTTCCAGAACCATGCTGGCGATCTTGAGATCCTGATGCTCAAGACCCTGCGTCGCATCGAGCAGAAGAACAACTACTTCGGCGAAATCTACTGCGCGCCGTGCATCGGCCACAGAAAGCTTCTCCAGCTTTTCGGTCACGTTGCGCTTCTTGCGCATGCCGGCCGTGTCGATCAGGCGGATCTCGCGTGTCTCACCGCTTTTCGGATCTTCCCATTCCCAATCGATGGCGATTGAATCGCGCGTAATACCAGCCTCCGGCCCGGTCAGCAGGCGATCCTCACCCAGCAATTGGTTGATGAGGGTGGACTTGCCCGCATTTGGCCGGCCTACAATGGCTAGCTTCAGAGCGCCCAGCGGCGCCTCTTCACCTTCGCTTTCGGCAAATTCGGCGGCGGCCTCTGCCGCCTCAGCCTTGGCGCCGATAATTGGCCATAGCGCGCCGAAGAGGTCAGCCACGCCTTCGCCGTGTTCGGCCGAAAGCGGAACGGGGTCGCCTAGCCCCAGAGAATAGCTTTCCAATACGCCAGCTTCGCCTGCCGCACCTTCTGCCTTATTGGCGACAAGCACCACAGGTACATCCTGCTGCCGCAACCACCGGGCAATTTCCTCATCAAGCGGTGTCAGTCCGGCACGCGCATCAACAACGAACATTGCCGCGTCAGCGCCTTCGAGGCTCACTTCTGTTTGCATGCGCATGCGACCAGGCAGCGTATCGGGATCCTCATCCTCCCAACCAGCTGTATCGACGACGGTGAATGCAAGGCCAGCGATTTCGGCATCGCCCATGCGCCGGTCGCGCGTCACCCCCGGCTGGTCGTCGACCAGCGCGAGCTTCTTGCCTACCAGCCGGTTGAACAGGGTGGACTTGCCGACATTGGGTCGGCCGATGATGATGACTTGCGGTTTCATGGTGTGCGTTCAGCCAAGTGGGCCCTAACGGGCTGAATGGCAAGCGGGCGTTGCCTAGCCAGCCTTGGCCACGGGCGGATTATCGCCCAGGTCCTCATACCAGGCCTCGACAGGCCCCTTCAGCTTGATGGTGAGTGGATTGCCCTTGCGATCCACCGTCTTGCCTGCCTGCACGCGCACCCAACCTTCAGAGATCGAGTATTCTTCAATGTCGGTACGTACGCGGTCCTTGAAACGGATTCCGACACCACGCTGCAATACCTCGGCATCAAAATGTTCGCTACTAGGGTTCACCGAAAGGTGATCGGG
>DMWU01000095.1 GCA_003483125.1 Erythrobacter sp.
CAGGCAGGGGTGCGGCCGGCCAGTTGGGCAGTATTCTGGATCTTATGTCGCTGGCCGCGCCCCAAGCCAATAAAAGGCTAAGGGCGCTGGGCCAGACAAGTGCGCTGAGCAATTTTTACTCGGAGCTATCTGTGGAACGCAGCCTGATTCGGATCGGATAATTCGGCCGGGTCGGTTTCGCTACGCGATCCGCATTGGGCCTAACCACATTGATACGCACCGGGTAGGAATTCACGCTGGCTTGGCGCTGCAGCATGGATAGTTGAAGGATTTGTTTTTGCCTGGTGCTTTGCTTGCGACTTTCAGGGCTCGTTTTCGAGCTTTTGTTAGTGGTGACTTGCAGGTCTTCGCTGCCGATCACCTCTATATTTTCTGGAATGCTTGCGATGCGCAGTTCGCGATTTGATGCGCGAACGACTCGAACTTCGGGGCGTTCAAGCGTCACGGCTCCGCGCCTTTCGGCCTGTTGCGGTTCCGCTTCGAGCATGCCTTGTTCTTCGGCGATGCTTGCCAGTTTTTCGATCTGCGCTTCTGCCTCTTTCTCGCGCATAGCCAAGGCTCGCGGCGAATTACTAAGAGACGAATCATAGAAGCGCTGCAGATTGGCGGCATAGCGCGGATTATTGCCGTCCACGCTCAACGCCATCTTGAAATATCTTTCGGCCAAATCGGCCCGGCCCAACTTGGCGTAGGCAACTCCAAGGCCGTTATAGGCATCACCAGCCGTATCAGGGTTGAGTGCTGCCATGCGGAACTGCTGGATGGCGTTGGCCGGATATCCTGCCCTTAGCGCCATACGCCCATTTTCCAGTTCAGTGCTGCCGAAAGGCATCGAAGCCTCGGCGCGCTTGGGCGCATCGTTAGGACCGAACCCCAACGCTGAAACGAAACTCTCGCATCCAGAGAGCGAGATTAGCGCTACAGTGCAGGCAGCGGCACGAAGCATTGGTTTCATATTCATGGCTTAGTTCCCCGTCATGGATGGAATTACCTCGCGGACCGCAACGACGATCGCAGGTAAAGTGAGTACGCCGATCATGGTCGGCAGCATAAATACAACAAGTGGCACCGATATTAGTACTGGAAGGCGGTGGGCTTTTTCTTCAGCGCGCAGACGGCGTGCTTCGCGCATCTCTGAAGAGTAGACGCGTAAAGTGGTCGCCAGGCTGGTGCCCAACTTGTCAGATTGAATCAGCAATGTTGCAAAAGATCGGATTTCATCCACGCCTGCGCGTTCGCCCAACTTGCGTATTGCGTCTTCGCGATTGGCGCCGGCACGCATGAGCAATGTCGTTTCTATCAGCATTCTCGATATTCGTGGATGCGACATCGCCATTTCACGACCAACTCGGTCAAGGGCTGCCTCTAGGCCAAGACCCGCCTCGACACAGACCAGCATCAGGTCAAGGCAATCTGGGAAGCCATTTACTACTTCGCGGCGGCGCTTTTCAGCCTTGTAGCGTACGAATAGATTCGGCGCGTAAATGCCAGCAATGGCCAGCAAAGCGCAGGTGAAATAGATACGCAACAACGATGGTGCCTCAGTTCCACCCAACGCGAAAAACAGGTAAACTGCCGGCAAGACGAAAATAAGTAGCAGTCGAGTCAGTGTATATAAGCGTGGCGCTGTTGGTGATTCGTATCCTGCCGCCTTGAGAAGCTTGATAATATCTGTTTCTGCAGTATCGCTGAGATCAAGGCCGCTTTTCTCGATCCTTGAGACCATTCGTGCCCAAACGCCTTCATTGCGCTGACGGGTAAGCGTCTCGCTGGTGGGGCTATCGCCGCCGTCTTTCAGCTAAGCCAAATTCCGTACGACGCGCATACGGCGCGATGTGATATTGGTGATTGCAAATACAACTAGCGCTACGAGAGCAAAGACGACTACCAGGATCAGTGTCCTGACTACCCAGTTCGAGATGGCAAATTCGATCATATCAGACCTTCACATCTACCAGGCGGCGGATAATGTAGACCCCAAGAAAATACATCACGCCGAGAATGACCGCGCCGTAAATGAATATCGGATCGGCGGCCTGATCAAGATAATAGCTAGGTGTCCCTGCAAAGATCGACACAAAAGCGAAGATGGGAAGCACGGTAAGCATCCATCCTGTCATTCTACCCTCTGAACTCAGGGCTCGGACCTTCATAAACATCTGGTGCCTTTCGCGGATCACCTTTGAAATATTCTCGAGGATCTCCGCGAGATTGCCGCCCGTCTGGCTTTGCACACTTAGAGAAACCACGAACATTTTCATGTCGTCCAGGTCCCAGCGGTCAGCCATGTGTTCCAGGGCGCCGATCAGGTCTGCTCCGTAGGCGACCTCATCACTGATTAGCCCGAATTCGGTTCCGATAGGGTCTTCCATTTCCTTAGTCAGTAGGTCGATGGCTGATGCGATCGGGTGCCCGGACCGCAACGCCCGAACAAATATATCGAGTGCAACGGGAAACTGTTGCTCCATCCTTTTCTTGCGAGATTCCGCCATGCGGCTGAAAACAAGAAGGGGCAGGCCGATCGCAGCCAAAATGCTGAATAGGGCAACAATCAGGAAAGTGCCCACGTTCAACGGGGTACCCTTGAAGGCCAGCAGCAGCAAGGTTACAAGGAAAATCGCAGCTGTTCCAAGGCCCATGAAGACGGCCATCTGCCAGAATGCAAACGGCAGGTTGGCAGCGAAAATCATCCGATCGGACTTCGACACAATTGCCGATACCCATTCAGGCAGATCACTCGCATCCTTAGGTCGATTCTTGATCAGTTTGCCGACGATAGCTTCGCGATCCTGGCCCGCGCTGATCATCTGCAGTCGGCGGTTGATCGCGCCGCGGTGGCTGCGTGTCTGTGCGATGGTGTTGGCCGAGACCTGTGCCAGCAGGAACACTGCCGCGAAAATCGCCAGCAGAATGAAAATGCGGATGATCTCTGCGCTCATATCCTAGTTGAACCTCATTTCGGGCCGGAACAATTCGGCCGGCAATTTGATCCCGTGCGCCTCTGCGTCCTGCATGAACTTGGGTCGAATTCCGGTCGCTTCGAAATGGCCGATCACCTTCTGGTTCTCGTCCACACCTTCCTTCTTGAAGCGGAAAATTTCCTGCATTGTGATGGTTTCGCCTTCCATGCCTGTCAGCTCGGAAAGGCTTGTTACCTTGCGGCGGCCATCGCTTAGGCGTGAGACCTGGATCACGACGTTCAGCGCAGAAGCAATCTGCGCGCGAGCGGCCCGCTGGGGCATATCAATGCCGCTCATGCCGATCATCTGCTCCACGCGGGACAATGAATCGCGGGATGAGTTTGCATGGACGGTGGTCATCGAACCATCGTGGCCGGTATTCATCGCCTGGAGCATGTCGAAGGCCTCGCCTGCGCGAACCTCGCCCACGATAATACGATCGGGGCGCATACGCAGCGCGTTCTTGACCAGATCGCGTTGGTTAACCTCGCCGCGTCCTTCGATATTCGGGGGGCGCGTTTCGAGCCGTGCAACATGAGTTTGCTGCAGCTGAAGCTCGGCCGAGTCCTCAATCGTCACAATGCGCTCACGCTTGTCGATGAATGAGGAAAGTGCATTGAGCATGGTTGTTTTACCAGAGCCGGTACCGCCCGAGATCAATACATTACGGCGGGACTTAACAATCGCTTCCATGACCTGCGCCATGGCCTCGGGAACGGATTCCAGATCAACAAGCTTCTGCATGCTGATCGGGACCTTGGCGAATTTACGAATTGAGAGCAGCGAGCCATCGAGCGCCAGAGGGGCAACGATAGCGTTGACGCGTGAACCATCCGGCAATCGGGCATCGACGAACGGCGAGCTTTCATCAATGCGCCTACCGACCGCGCTTACGATTTTCTGGATAATCCGCATTAGGTGCTTTTCATCCTGGAAGCGTGTTGGAACTCTTTCGAGAACGCCGCCGCGCTCGACAAACACCGTGTTCGCGCCATTGACGAGAATGTCAGTCAGCGATTCGTCCTTCAGCAGAGGTTCGAGCGGTCCCAGACCGAGGAGTTCGTCCATAACCTCGGACACGAGATTGGTGCGTTCCTCACGGTTAAGCGGGTGATCAAAGCTGGCAAGAAGCTCTGGCAGCAAAGCACTAATTTCCGCTTTGATCTGCTCTTCCGGAAGCTTGTCGAGCATGGAAAGGTTAATCTTGTCGAGCAGCGACTGATGGATCGCCATGCGAATTTGCAGCAGTTTTTCCTCACGCTCCGAATTCCTCGGATGAAGCTGCTCGACAGGGTCAGCAGCCTCTGCCTTTTCGGGTTTCACCTGCTGTTCCTGCTCCGGAACATCAGCCTCTGGGCGCTTGATTTTCCACATTTCAGCCAGCTTTCTCCAAACGATCCCAAACAAGCTGGGCGAGGTTGGTTATGTCCTTTGAGAACTTGCTGCGCCGTTGAATGGCATCAACCAGTTCACCCTGATCCTGGGCGGTGCGCAACAAGTTGTAATTGTTGCAGATCGTAGCAAGCACGGGATGCTTGAGGGCCTTGGCAGCGTCATCGGCATCGATTGTCTTAAACAGCTTCTTCTCTACCCTGTTAAACACTATTTGGATCTGGTTGCGCGGAATTCCCATTGAAACAAGGAAGTCGAGTTGGCGCTTCGCATGACGAAGACTTGAGATCGTCAACGTACCCACAATCAATGTCTGGTCAGCTGCAAAGGCGGTTGAAAGCGACCAATTAGTGAAAGAGCCGGGAAGATCGACGATCACGACATCATACTGTTGACGCGCCATGTTGACGATGCGCATCAATTGTTCGAATTCGAGCGCTTCGATCGGAACGATTTCCGAAGGAGCCGCGATCACGTCAACGCCATACTCGGTCTCGCAAGCAACCGCGCGAAGCAACTCCTCGTCGAGCCGGTTGCCTGCTTCCATAAGCTCGGTAAGATTCTGGCGGGGAGCGCAACCCATGAAGGACGAAACATCGCCAGACTGAAGGTCTAGGTCGATTACGCAGGCGCGGCATCCTTCGGTCATATCAGCCGCCATTTGCGCGGCAAGGTGGGTAGCGACGGTGGTCGAACCTGAACCGCCAATACTCTTAAGTACGGCGATGAAAGGTGCGAGTTCCACTTCGCCGTCGATTTCAGAAGCAATTTGCTCGGCTGTATCAGAAATTGCAGTGACCAATTCGTCCAGCGCAATCGGCAGGGCCACGATGTCGCTCACTCCGCGGCGCAAAAGCTGCCTTGAAGTAGCAATATCGACATCGGCGAGGCCGGCGATAACCGGAACAGAGGGCATTTCGCTGCGCAGTCTGTCAACACGCTCGAGGGAATTGTGCGAAGCCGGGTCGACCTCGATCACGACGATCGAGGCAAATTTCAGCTCGCTTACGGGCAAGGCATCTTCAATCCCGCAGGCGAAGCTCGTGACGCTATCTCCAAGGCCCGAAATTGCATCCAGGTATTGTGGCTGGGCGACCACATGCACACCTTTCGGCAAATCTACCGGGCGGGTAGTTGGCTTGTCAGAGATGTTATCAATCCT
>DMWU01000213.1:0-4475 GCA_003483125.1 Erythrobacter sp.
GATCGCACCATACGACGAAGAAACTGTCCTCGCCTCAGTCAACAAGACTGGTCGTGCGATTACCTTGCACGAGGCGGTTCGTCCTTTCGGTACTGGCGCAGAGATTGCTGCCAACATTCAGGAAAAATGCTGGGACAATCTGAAGGGGCCGGTACGCCGCATCGGCGGGACATTCTCCGCCGTACCTTTCGCTTCGCATCTCGAGCAGGCTTGGATCCCTACAAAGGATGAGATCGTGGAGCAAATCAAGGCGTCTGTAGGTAAGGACTGATGGCAGAAGAAATCCGTATCCCGAAGCTCGGCATGAGCGCGACGGAAGTCACCCTGTCCGAATGGATGTTTGCCGATGGTGAGGCCGTCAGCAAGGGTGAGATAATCTATACCGCCGAAACCGATAAAACGACGGTTGAGATCGAGGCACAAGCGAGCGGGGTGATCCACCCCACCGGCCAGGAAGGTACGGCCTATAAGGTCGGTGAACTGATCGGCACGATTGAATGAGCCTGAATTGAGCACCCCGCGCGAACTCCTTGCTGCCGTATATGCCAATGCTGGCGCGCGCGATTGGGACAAAGTCGAGGCCTTGCTCCATCCTGATTTCACCTTGCACGAAGCGGAGTGCCTTCCGTTCGGCGGCAAGTGGCAGGGCAAAGATGCACTGCAACGCTGTGCTGCCGCGATGTATGGTACATGGGCAGAGGCCAAGGTTGATATTCACGACATAACCGGCGGCGACAGCTGGGCGGTAACGGTGCTCACGCTTACTATGTCGCCGAAAAATGGTGGTGAAACCTTCAGCCAGACGGTGTGCGAGGCGGGTACTTTCGAAGACGGCCTACTCAAAGACCTGCGCATTCACTATTTCGACGCGGAAGAAGTTGCCCGCAAGGCTGGAAAGTAGCAACATGGCAATCGAGAAAGTCTGCGTCTTGGGTGCGCCAGCCGATCAGGGCCAGCCTCTGGTCGCCGAGCTTTTGAAAGAAGGCTTCACTGTCACGGCTGGTGTGCGGCGCGCCGATGCCATGGCAAATACGCCATTTCCTGATCTGCCCACTGTCGAAGCTGACATTACAAATGCGGACAAGATGGCCTCTGCCTTTGAGGGGCAGGATGCGGCAGCGTTCCACCTCCCTTTTGAATTCGATCGCGAAAGAGCAGCAAGTTTTGGCACGGCGATCGCCGAAGGCGCGAAGCGTACCGAGTTGAAGAAGATCGTGTTCAATACGGCTTGCTTTGTTGCCGACCATGACCTCGAGCTGCCAGCGCACGACGGGAGACGCGATATTGAAGGTGCGCTGAAAGAAACCGGCATCCCTTGCGTTTTCATCGAGCCGACTGTGTTCATGGATAACCAGTACCGAATATGGACCCGCCCGCTGATCATGCGAGAAGGTATCTTTGCCTATCCCGCCAAGCCCCGACGCTCAAGATCAGACGGGTGTGCCTGGAAGACGTGGCGCAGGCCATGGTCAAGGCTTTGCAGACCGATGCTGCAGACGGCCAGCATGTCCCGCTGGGAGGGCCAGAGGCGTTAACGGGTGATGAGGTCGCGGCAAACCTGTCTCAGGCCCTTGGCAGACCTGAGAGTTTCCTGAGCCTTGCTCCTGAAGAATTCGCCGCGAGGATGCGCGAGTTGGTGACAGGATCGCGAGAAGTGCAGCCGCTCAGCATTTATGACGGCATGGCCAAATTCTACGCTTGGTATAATGCGCAGCTAGAAGCTCCACTGATCGTTGATCCGCAGAATGCACGCGAACTGCTGGGCATGAAGCATACATCGCATTTTGAATGGGCCAAGTCGAAGGACTGGATGGATGGGCTGGGCTAGCCTAGGCCACCTAGCCAGCTCTTAATTTACCCGTGCTAGCGCCTAAGCAGGTAATTCACCGTTGACATATTTGCGCAAAGTCGTCTGGAAATGGCGCACGCGACTATCCTGATAAGCGCCAAGTTCCATTAAGTTATTGCCTGAGGCCTTCATGCCGGTTTGTACGTGCGGCAGGTTCGACATGTCTTGGTCGAACACACCAGCAAGTGCTTCACCCATGGTATCCTTCGCCCATGCAAATGGTTCATCATCGGGAATATAGAGTCGTTCGACGGCACGCGGCCGCTTCTCGCCCTTAGGCGTTGGAAACAACAGGCGGATTTCCATGATGCACCAATCAGGTGTGTCGCCAGGCAACCAGCGGTAGCAAAGGGTTGGTAAATAGCCGATCCAAGGCGCGAAATTGGGGAAGATATTATAAGTGAAATTGTCCAGGATTTCGGAATCTGACTTGTCCGAATAGTCATAGCCATAGGCTTCAGTGAAACCGGCACGGCTGGCCTCCGCCAAGATCTTGCGAGCGCTCAGCTCGTCATCATTATCGACTGTGACTTCGTCCTCGCTCGCCGCATAGCGCCGATTGGTGTCCGCGTCGGAACCGCCCGAAAACTCGTTCATCTTATCGAGGATATACTGTTGGTCCTTGCCCTTCAGGTGCGGACTTAGCACGCCTGAGGGCGTGATTGCTCGATTGAAGTGATGACCAATCAAATCGTAACGCGAATTGGCATCGGCCAGGAATGGCAGCAGCTGTGGATGTGTCGTTATCGAATGCCACGCTTCCATGAATGCTTCAGCGGTTGCTTTCCAGTTGGCTGGAATCTTCTTGGCTACCCACATGCCGGTGTAGCGATTTTCCATGTCGTAATTGTCATAATGGCTGGCGGCAGGGCCAAGCCAGGTCTTGAAGTCAGGCAGTTCGTGATTCTCTGTAATCATCACAAAGCCTTGCCACAGCTCGACCCGCGCTTCGGGTAGGCTTAGGTCCTTGCCCTCAAGATGCTTGAAGTCCCATGCGCAGGGGATTTCCTTGAGGCTCCCGTCATTCTTCCAGGCAAAGCCATGGAATGGGCAGCGCAATTGGGTGCTATTGCCACTCTTTGTTCGCAGTTTACGCCCGCGGTGGAGACAGGAATTGTAGAATGCTTTCACCCTGCCATCGCCCTGGCGAACTAGAAGGAAGCTCTTGTCATTTATTTCAAAGAGTACCGTATCACCGGTCTCGGGAAGTTCATCTTCGCGAGCGGCAAAGAGCCATACATTTGGCCACATTCTCTCACGCTCAAGGGCGGCGAACTCTGCACTGACATAAGGCTCAATTGGCAGAGGATCGTTGGGCATATCGATGTTTGATTCTTCAAACAGATAATCCGGCGGTGACCGCGTATCTCCTTCGAGCATTTCGGTATATGTCATGCCCGGACAGCGATCTGCGCGTTGATCTATCTTCTTGGCTTCATTCATTTGCCCTGCCTCTCCTCGCAATTTGCGCAGTGTTCTATTGCCTAGCTATCGCACATCCTCCGCAAAATAGTATCCTAGCGGATTGAAGAGGAGAGTGCATCATGTCGCGTGAGGGATGGATTGCTGATCTGGGAGAAGTCATGCAGTTGGCCTTCGTCCCGAATGATTTTGATGCTGCGCTCAAGCACTGGACCGAGGTTATGGGCGTCGGTCCTTTCTTCCTGATCGAAAACATCCAGTTGGGCGATATGAAGTATCGCGGTGAGCCGACCGAAGCGGTGTTTACGCTTGCGCTTGCATATTGGGGTGACATCCAGATCGAACTGATCCGGCCAGAGAATGACGCGCCTTCCATCTACTCGGGCGAATATGCCGCGACCGAAGGCATGCACCATGTCTGTATCCTGGTCGATGATATCGGCAAGGCTCGCGAAGTGTGCGCCGAAGGGGGCGCAGAGGTTGCATTGGAGGGCACATTCGGGGCTAGCCAGGTGATCTATGTCGATCCCGGCAATGGCACCGGGCATCTGGTGGAGATCCTGCAGCAGGACAAGTCAGGACCCGACCTGTTCGGCATTATCAAGGCCGCAAGCGTGGGTTGGGATGGAAGCGATCCCGTCAGAAGCCTAGGTTAGTGTTGAGCCTTCGCTAGTCGCTGGCGCCTAGATAACCTAGCTGGCCCGCTTTGAATATCGTCTGCGCGCGATTGACCGAATCCAGTTTTTCACCCGCACGATGGATGTGATAGCGGATGGTCGCGTGACTACGATCAAGGATCATGCTGATTTCACGATCTGTTTTGCCGATCGCCGCCCAACGCAGGCATTCGACTTCTCGCTTGGACAAAACGCAATCAGAAGGAATCCTGCGCTTGGTGCGGATTGCCTGCACGTAGCCGGCAATGAAGCGGCGGGTCAGTTGAGAGAAGAATGAGCCATAAAGAGCAAACTCTTCGGAAAGGTCCTCTTTCTCACGATCCATGCTGACAAAGCTGTTGGCTGAAATTTGCCCGAAGGGAAGATGGACGGGAATGACAATGGCTGCCTTGCAAAGCGATCTCTTCTCGAAATCGCTAAGGTCGATTTCCTGAAGGTAAGAATTTGCCCAGCGCGAATGGAAGCCTTGCGCATTGACCCAGAATGGCTCGCTCTCATATCGGCATGCACGGGGGAGGGGAGAGTGG
>DMWU01000213.1:4730-6682 GCA_003483125.1 Erythrobacter sp.
ACATATCGGCATGCACGGGGAAGGGGAGAGTGGAGAGCTAGACGGTGATCCTCCCACCAGCGGGCGCCATCATCCAGCCAATGGAATATATCCGCGTTTAGGATAGCCCCTTCCGCATCGACCATCGGCTCTTTCGAAGAAATATCCTCGCAAGTGGCAATTTGCATTCCGCGTTCTTGCGCAACTCGCGCCATTACTACCGCTGCATCATGGATGTCTTCCACGCATCTGATTGTTACTTGTTCCAACAGATGCTCAAGCTCTTCACGACCTTGAGGTGTGCGCAATTCAACGACATTTGCTGCCATCGATAAGTATCCCTTCCTCTCCGAATCGTTTTTATCTTACCATTTTTATTAGCTTGCCTTACCTAACATGTTACGCAGGCGGTCACATAGTAATGTTTTTCAGCATCAAACTATTAGAATCACATGGATGTATCGATAAATGAGGTGGCAGGGTGAAAATTTCGGTGCGGCTTTGAAGGCGATTGCTCAAGCCGTAGAACCGGATCGCCCCGCCTTGATCCACGGCGATAGGGTGATGTCCTGGTCCGAGTTCGACCGGATAACTGACTCAATCGCTGCGGGCCTGCTTGCCCGGGGACTTAAACCATTCGATGTCGCTGGACAGATGCAACGTAATTCGCCGGAGTATTTGCTCGCCTATTTCGGGTGCGCGAAGGCAGGGGTAACCCCGGTAAACGTCAATTACCGATATATGCAGCGCGAGTTGAAGGATATCTTCGGACGATTTGGCATCAGGGCCCTGTTCGTCGATGACGAGTTTGCCAGCATCAGCGCCGATGCGATGCCCGATGGCTCACTTGCACCCATCATAACTG
Source organism: Erythrobacter sp. (assembly GCA_003483125.1). Lineage (GTDB taxonomy): Bacteria > Pseudomonadota > Alphaproteobacteria > Sphingomonadales > Sphingomonadaceae > Erythrobacter. The sequence goes on from DMWU01000213.1 coordinate 5,575, forward strand.
ATCCTGGAAATGATGATTGGAAGCGGTTGTCTGCCGAGGCGGTGGATGAAGCTTTCGAGCCGTGCAACGATCCGGGGGCCATGTTCTTAATGGCGACTGGCGGCACCACAGGAATGCCCAAGGCAGTGATGTGGCCGTTCGGTGAATTCTGGCAGGCAAACCGGATTTCCACCTGGTCAGTCGATCCTACGGTTGAGCCTTTTGTGGCGACCTCCTTTGAAGACCATGTCGCGATGGCGGCCAAGGTAACGCCCGATCATCCTGACGCCCAGGCTCCGCTGATGCTTCTTTGTCCGCTGATGCATGGCACAGCGCAATACTCTGCGGTCGCGCATTTGCTGCGTGGCGGTACGATTGTGACCTTGCCCGGCGTCAAGTTCGATGCGCACGGCGCGATCGATACGATCCGTGACCGGAAGGTAAAAGCGGTTGTGATCGTTGGCGATGCCCATGCCATTCCAATTGCAGGGGCGCTCGAAGCACGTGACGATGCCAGTGAGGCATTCTCAAGCCTGCGCCTGATTGGATCTTCGGGAGCGATCTTCTCTACCGCATTGAAAGAACGTTTGATTGCGGCAAATCCAGCCATGGTTATCACCGATGTTCTTGGTTCCAGCGAGGCCGGAGGTGCTACTGCCGTTCGGATCACGACAAAGGAAGGGACATCGGGTGGAGGCGACTTCATGGCCGCGCCAGATGTGGGAGTAACACTGTTCGACGAAGATCTGGTTGAGATCGAACCGGGCAGTGACAAGGTGGGTATCGTTGCCAGGACGGGCCCATTGCCACTCGGCTATCTTGGGGAAGATGCAAAGAACGCCGAAACATTCCCCACGATCAACGGCAAGAGGTATTTGATGACGGGCGATCGCGCCCGATGGGGTGAAGAAGGCGCGATAGAATTCATCGGTCGTGACAACATGTGCATCAATACAGGCGGCGAGAAAGTCTTCCCCGAAGAAGTGGAAGAGGTGCTGATGGGCTATGCAAAGATCCATGATGCACGCGTTGTTAGCCTGCCCGATGAACGGTTTGGCCGTAAGATCGTAGCCGTCATCCAGCCGGGCGAAGGAGAGTCCGTTCTCCAGGATGAAATTGACGCGCAAGT
>DMWU01000294.1 GCA_003483125.1 Erythrobacter sp.
TAGCTTCATGCAATTGCTGGAAGGTGAAGGTACTGCGGTATTGGATGTCATGCGACACATAGAGCGTGATCCAAGACATAGCGGTATCACCTACATTCGACAGGATACTCGCGAGAAACGCGAATGCCCAGACTGGTCCATGCGTTCGCTTATTACGCCAATGACGGGAATAGGGTCTGCAAAGGTCTTTACAGGCTCTTTGCCTCTTCAAATGGAATTGGACACCAAGATTCTATTCACGAGCTTTGCTTCGTCGCTTACTGCGGATGAAGCAGCGCGGCATGCTGAAAATGAACGGCAGATGCTACAGGAAAGCGGCGAGGCCCAGAACGACTAGGATACTTTGTTAGTTCGTACGATTACCGCAATTTCACTGCGATCTTGTGGATAGCGCTCTCCCCCTTGGGACTTGTCGTTGCTAAGCGCGTGAGCGATGTCTGACGTTATTGATATGCCCGATTCCGATCCATTTGATGAAATTGTTGATGCGCCTTTCGATGCGGCGCTGGAAGAGCGCTATCTCGTTTATGCGCTTTCGACGATTACGGCGCGTTCGCTTCCTGACCTTCGCGACGGGCTGAAGCCGGTCCATCGCAGGCTGCTATGGACGATGCGGCAGCTGAAGCTCGACCCCAGCAACACCTTCAAGAAGAGCGCGCGCGTCGTGGGTGAGGTGATCGGTAAGTATCACCCGCATGGTGACACCGCCGCATATGATGCAATGGTACGATTGGCGCAGGATTTCTCGCTTCGTTATCCTCTGGTCGAGGGGCAGGGGAATTTCGGTAATATCGATGGCGATAATGCTGCGGCCTATCGCTACACAGAGGCACGGCTGACCAAGACTGCGATCCACCTGATGCAGGGGCTGGACGAAGGTACGGTCGATTTCATCCCGACCTATAATGGCGAGGAAGAAGAGCCCGAGTTAATGCCTGGCCTCTTTCCCAACCTGCTAGCCAATGGGGCCAGCGGGATTGCGGTGGGCATGGCGACCAATATTCCGTCGCACAATGTCGCAGAGGTGATAGAGGCCACGCTCGAACTGATCGACAATCCGCATGTCGAACATTCGCGGCTGATGGAATTGTTCCAGGGCCCGGATTTCGCTACCGGTGGCCAGATTATCGATAGCCCGCAGGTGATCAGTGATGCCTATGAAAGCGGGCGCGGATCATTCCGTGTGCGCGGCGTCTTCCATGCGGCAGAGGCTGAGGAGCAGGCCGATCGTGATACAGGTATCGAAAGGCTGGGCGGCGGGCAGTACCAGCTCGTCATCTCCGAAATTCCCTACAAGGTGCAAAAGGGCAAATTGATCGAACAGATTGCGCAAGCAATTGCCGACAAGAAGCTGCCAATCCTGGAGGACGTTCGCGACGAGTCTGATGAGCAGATCCGTATCGTGCTTGTTCCCAAGACGCGGAATGTCGATCCTGACTTGTTGAAGGAATCGCTGTTCAAGTTAACCGATCTGGAAACGCGTTTCGGGCTCAACCTCAACGTGCTCGATGCCAGTCGTACACCCATGGTGATGGGCCTCAAAGAACTGCTGCAAAACTGGGTCGCGAGCCAGATCGAAATTCTGCAGCGCCGCAGCCAGCATCGGCTTGACCAGATCGCGAGGCGTCTGGAACTGGTCGAGGGTTATATCATCGCCTTCCTCAATCTTGATCGCGTGATCGAGATCATCCGTACCGAGGATGAGCCCAAGCAGGTGATGATGGCGGAATTCAAGCTCACCGATCGTCAGGCAGAGGCGATCCTCAACATGCGTCTGCGCAGCCTTCGCAAGCTGGAGGAAATGCAGCTGCGCGGTGAGAAGACCGCGCTTCTCGAAGAGCAGGAGGAGCTGGAAAAGCTGCTCGGTTCTCCCGCGCGCCAGCGCACACGGCTGAAACGCGATCTCAAGGCGCTGCAGAAAGAATATGGCCTTGATACCGACCTTGGTGCGCGGCGCACGCGTATCGAAGAGGCAGAGCCTGCGGTAGAGTTCAGCATGGATGCCATGATCGAGAAAGAGCCGGTGACGGTGATCCTTTCGAAGAAGGGCTGGATCAGGGCGGCAAAGGGCCATGTCCCTCTGGATCAGGAATTCAAATATAAGGAAGGCGACGAACTTGCCTTCATCCGCCATGCACAAACGACCGACAAATTGCTGATCGCGGCAGAGAACGGGCGTTTCTACACGCTCGGCGCCGACAAATTGCCGGGCGCGCGCGGTTTTGGCGAACCGGTGCAATCCATGATCGATATGGAGGCGGAAACGCGCATTGTTGGCATGGTGGTGCACAGGCCAGAAGGGTGGTTGTTGCTCGCATCCAATGTGGGCAAGGGCTTTGTCGCGCAGACCGCAGACCTTGTTGCCGAAACGCGCAAGGGCAAGCAGGTCGTCAATCTTAAGGGCGATGCCAAGTTCGCCGTGATGCGCGAGATTGGCGAAGGGCACGATCACATTGCTGTGGTAGGCGACAATCGCAAGCTGGTGGTATTCAATCTTGAAGAGATGCCAACCATGGGGCGTGGGCAGGGCGTAACCTTGCAGCGTTATCGCGATGGCGGATTGTCAGATGCGACTACATTCAAGCTCGAAGACGGATTAAGCTGGCAGATGGGCGGTTCGGGCGAGCGCACCCGCACTGAAGGTGAAATCTGGCAGTGGAAGGTCGCGCGTGGAGGCGCAGGACGTTTGCCGCCTCAGGGCTTCCCCAAGAACAACAAGTTTGACTGAGCCGCATAAGAGAAAAGGGCCGCGGGTTTTCGCCTACGACCCTTTGCCAATTATTGTGCTGTGACTTGGTTACTTAGCCGCCAGCAGCCTGCATGGCAGCCATGATGTCAGCGTAATTTGCGAGCGCGTAGAGGCCACCTTCGGGATTTGCAGCGAGCAGAGTGCGCGGCAGGGTGACCAGCGATTCATCTTCGCCCTTGATCACGACATTGTCGCCAGCGATCTCGTCTACGAGGCCGAGCGACTGTGAGTCAGCGGTAATTACCGGAGCACCAACGACCAGCGC
>DMWU01000072.1 GCA_003483125.1 Erythrobacter sp.
TGAAACACTCCAGGAAGTCCCGGTGACCATCACAAGCGTTGGAGGCGAACTGCTCGACTCGTATAACGTTGATCAGGTTGCAGATGTCGTGAATCGTACTCCTACTCTCAATGTGCAGGTGGGCGGTTCAGGGTCTGGCGGCCAACTTTCACTTCGTGGTGTTGGTTCATCCAATATTTCCGCCGCCTTTGACTCGGCTGTTGCATTCGATTTTGATGGCGTGGTGGTTTCCTCCATGCGTCTCGTACAAGCTGGCTTTTTCGACACTCAACAGATTGATGTCCTGAAGGGTCCGCAATCACTCTTCTTCGGAAAAAGCGCGTCTGCGGGCGTATTTTCTATTCGTTCAGCTGACCCAACCCCCACGTGGGAATATGGCGGTAAAGCTGCATACGAATTTGAGGAAAAAGGCTACACGGTCCAAGGTTATATTTCCGGCCCGATTAGCGATACTCTCGGCATCAGGGTTGCAGCCCAATACAATGACATAGAAGATTACGTAAAGCTTCAGGAGGGTACTCCAACCGCCCATGGTGATTCGCGTAGTGCGGAGAATTTCGTAGGGCGCGTGACGCTGGCTTGGGAGCCAAGCGATACATTTAACGCAAACTTGAAACTGCAGTACGTGAAACACGAAAATGACGGTGCAATCCAGCACTCTGATATCTTCTGCGGAGATAATGGTGTGGCTGACCCGGTCTTTTTGTTTCAAGGAGCTGTCGCTTTTCCGGCTGGAAACGATTGTAACATAACGGATGGCAAGTACTTCTTGCCAGATTCAACTCCTGCCCTAGCCGGTAGTCCACCACTTCCTTCGGAAGCTGCTGGTCGTAACGGCGTCGCTTTTGGCGAAACCGAGGTCTTTTTTGGACGGCTGCGTTGGGACGCGGAACTCTCTGACACGCTTACCCTGACTTCAATTACCGGATACCTAGACATGGATGCGGTCGACTATGACAGCTATTCATATGTTGGTGTCGGACCAGCATTTTCACCAATCCTTGGTCAAGGTGTGGACCCGAGCGGCTTCTTTGCCGCAAACTTCCCAGCGCTTGCCGCAACGAACGGAGTGGGTATCCCTGGAGGGGTCGGGGGCAGCGATCCAGTCAACACGCTTCGGCAATTTTCACAAGAATTGCGAATAGCCAGTGACTTCGATGGACCCGTTAACTTTATGCTTGGTGGATTTTACGAAGATCGCAAGTTTGTATTCGCTACCGCGCAGCAAGCTGTGAACTTTTCACTGATTATTCCAGACATATTTACGGGGTATAGCTACGACTGGGATAAGATTCACACAACGAATACCGAAGCGATCTCAGTCTTCGGTAACGTTTCTATTGACCTGAATGAAAAGTGGGAGCTTTCAGGTGGCATCCGTTGGACCGATGAGAACAAGACGCAAGTCATCACCATCCCGTTCATGCATTTCATTCCTGCGAGCGTTGGGTTCGCGCCATCTGGTTTTGACTCAGGTCCCATTGATTTTAGCGACAGTAATTGGTCGCCAGAGGTTACTCTCAAATATCAAGCCACCGACGACGTAAACATTTTCGCCTCGTTCAAGACTGGATTCAAATCAGGCGGCATTGATAATTCGGCGCTGCCATCGGCTTCCTTGCTCGATTTTGGAAGTTCGGATCCAGCAGTACGCCAAGCCGCAGCCGACGGTCTAATCTACAAGTCCGAAACGGCAATTGGCGGCGAAATTGGAGTTAAGTCGCAATTCAACGATCGATCGTTTACGTTGAACGCAACCGCTTTCTATTATGTGTTCGATGATCTCCAAGTCCAAAATTTCGATGCAGTCGCGATCCAGTTCATTACTTTGAATGCAGGTGAGGTGACGACACAAGGTTTGGATATTGGTTGGAATTGGATCACGCCTTCAGATGGTCTCACCCTATCTGGCAATCTTGCGATACTCGACGCAGAGTTCAGTAAGTCCTTCCCTGTCGGGCAGGGTGTGGATTTGGAAGGACGCGATGTCGCTCGCGCACCAAAATGGTCAGGCAACATAGCCGTTGATTACAGGTTGCCATTAGGCAACTCGCTCGAATTGGGCTTGAACAGCAATCTGGCCTATTCTGACGGTTACGAGACCAACAATGGCTTCGATCCGTACAAGCAGAACAGCTATGCTACAATTGATGGTTCAATTTCGATCAGTGACCAAGATGGTAAATGGAAGCTGGCGCTAGTTGGCGTCAACCTCACTGACAAAATTTGGGTCAATACCAGTGGCGGAAGGCCGTTCCTTTCTCCAGGCGGCGCGGCCGGGTTTGGACTTCCACTAGGGGATGATAAAGTCGTTACGCAAAATCGCGGACGCCAGGTCTACGTAGAGGCAAGCTTCAACTTCTGATTGATCAAGCTTGGAAACGAATGCGGGCGGGTCCGAAAGGGCTCGCCCGTTTTTCTAGCTAAAAGTGAGGATTGCCGCGTTTGGCTCCTCGTATCAAGTTACTTACAGCAAATTGGATCGAGGGATTGCCAATGTCGCATCAGGAACTGATTAATATGACCCGCTCGCTGGTTGCACATGGCGCGGCCGGGACGATGGAATATGCCGACGAAGTCGTTCGGGTCCCGGCGGCGGCCTATACTGACGAGGCCCTTTTCGAGCGCGAGAAGAAGCAGATTTTCCGCAGGCTTCCATTGATGGTCGCACCATCCTGCGAACTGCCAAATCCCGGTGACTACAAGGCGATGGACATTTGCGGCGTACCGCTGCTCCTCACCCGGCAGAAAAACGGCACCATCGGTGCCTTTCTCAACATGTGTACGCATCGCGGCAACCCGCTTGCCGATGGTTGCGGCAATGCCAGCCGCTTTACCTGCGGATATCACGGTTGGACCTTCAAGAATGACGGTGATCTTTTGGGCGTCGCTGACTCGAAGGACTTCGGAAAGATCGACAAGGCCGCGCATTGTCTCAAGCGCTTTCCGGTTTTCGAAAGCGCTGGCCTGATCTGGGCGACGCTCGATCCGGATTCGATACTCGATATTGCCGACTATTTGTGCGGTTACGATGACCTATTGAGCGCGTTTGGTTTTGAAAGCTGGCATCTCTTCAGCCAGCGGACTCTTGCCGGTCCTAACTGGAAGACAGCTTATGATGGCTATCTCGATTTCTACCATCTGCCAGTTCTGCATAAAGATACGTTTGGCGCGGATTTCTATAATCGGGCGAACTACTTCGCTTGGGGTCCGCATCAAAGGCTATCCACCCCCTCAAAATATGCTGTCAAAGTCTCCAGTGAGGACGATCTTCAGATCGACCTGACCGAAGTCGCTGATGAAGATATTTCATACGAAGTGTTGGTTCAGGGTGTGTGGACAATCTTCCCGCATATCTCGATCGCCAGCTTCTATGGCGGGGGATTGCGCGGCGCGATGATCAGCCAACTATTCCCTGGCAACAAGGTGGGCGAAAGTTTCACCACACAGTTCTATGTGATGGAAAACGAACCAGACGATGAAGAGAAGATCAAGGCTGCGCATGAGCAGTTTGATTTCCTGGAGATCGTTGTGCGCGATGAGGACTATAAGACAGGCAAACGCCAGCACGAGGCGCTCCAAAGCGGGCTGCTGAAAGAGGTGCTGTTCGGTCGCAATGAGCGCGGCGGTCAGGTATTCCACCAGTGGGTCGAGAAACTCACCAATGCTAGCGATGACGACCTGCTCGAAATCTTCGCGCACGAAAAAGCCGAAGCGGCGGAATAGTCCCTAAAACCGGAAAGGCCGTTCAGGCTCAGACGGTCCCTTTTCTGTCGGATTGTCATTGAGCGCCAATTCCACAAGCGCCGTATCAAAGAACTCGTGCAATTCGGCAATTTTCTCGTCGCGTATCGTCATGATCTGGCAATAGGTTTGTAGGTACTCATGGCCGTTATTGGCCATGCCTCCGCCGCGCATCAGGCCAACAACCCGGTCCTCATCCGCACACATGATCCGCCATTGGCGCGAGAATTGAACCGTTGCGGGGTCAAGCTTGCCGACTACATTGTCTGCAACAAGCGGGCCGAAACACTCGGCCTTGCCTTCCCATCGTCCTGATACCGGGGTCGAGCCGACAAGATTGAAGACCACATCCTCGTGATGAAGGTCGGCCAGCGCGTCGAAATCACCGCGCTCGAGCGCTTGGTAATAACGCTCTGCAAGTTGGATGTTTTCGGCCCGCTTGTCGCCCATTGCTAGTCTGGCTTAGCCAAAGGCCGGACGGAAGTTGCTTTCGCCCCAATCCTGCTTCGGCGCCCATTCCGACATGTCTTCGAGTTCGCCCTCCAATTCGGGGAAGCGCTCATACACATGCTCCATCTCGACAGAGAACGGCTTGGTCGGGGCCGTATTGTTATACTCGTAGAACGCCGCGATACCGGCCGCGAATTCTTCGCGCATTTCAGCGGGCATGTCGTCGCCGGCAGCGCTTACCAGGTAATCGCCAAATTCCTGAGGGGTGCAGGGATCATATTTGACCGGCTTACCCAGTGTGTCACTCAGCACCTCTGCAACTTCGGGGCCGCGCATACGCCTAGGTCCACCAATGTTGAGCCAAGCCCCCTCCATATCGGGCCGTTCAAGCGAAGTGAGCATGAACTTTGCAACATCATCAAGGCTGATCCAGTTCGCCTCAAGGTGCGGTGCATGCGGGTAAACATATCGCCCTTCATTGACGATAAATGGCCTTGCCCAATTGGTCAGCAGATTGTCCATGAATAGTACACTGCCGAACACCGTACCCGGCGCACCCGAGCGCCACAGCGCATTGATGCCTGCGGTATTGCCAGCATAGGTGAAAGCATCGCCTGGCTTGTCGGGAATCCAGCTGGAAGTGTTCCAGACAACGCGCTTGACGCCCAGTTCTGCAGCGCATTTACCGACATCGCCTACAAGCACGGCACGATCTGCCCGCGCCTGCAGCGGATGCGTGTAGAAGATATAATCTGATCCCTCCAGCGCGGGCTTGAAGGTCGCAGTATCATAAAGGTCCATCGGGCGAACTTCTATGTCCTCGATACCCTCTATCTTGGCGCCGGCAAAAGGATCAGCCTGCCGCGAGATTGCCCGGACCTTGTAACCTGCCTCCAATGCCTGGCGGACCTGTGCCATACCTTGCCTGCCAGATGCCCCAATCACGGTGATGAGCGCCATTAAACTTCCCCTTCAAAGATTTCGATAATGATAGGGTAATAGCGGCCCGTTCGCGCCGCCCCATTTTGATAGCTTGGAAGCATATTTCCCTAGTGAAATGGGGCATTGCCGTTTGCCCTTTCCGCGCGGAGAAGGAGCCAATGGAGAACCGATTTTGGCGAATCAAATCGCGTCCCGAGGGGAATAATTTCGCAGACGCATTTGAACTGGTTGAAGCTTCGCTCGATGAACCGGGCGAAGGCCAGATTGTCGTGCGCAACTCGCTGATATCGATGGATGCCGGCACCCGCATGTGGCTGACCGATCGTACCGATGGATACCAGCCGCCACTGGAAGATGGCACACCGATGACTGGACTCGGCGTTGGCCATGTAGTCCAGTCAAGGCACGCCGACTTTTCTGAGGGCGACCTGGTGCT
>DMWU01000106.1 GCA_003483125.1 Erythrobacter sp.
TTCTTGAGCGTGCCGAGAAGCCGGTCGTTGTCGCGCTGGTGCAGGCCGATGCTGGGTTCGTCGAGCACATAGAGCACGCCAGAGAGGCCGCTGCCGATCTGGCTGGCAAGGCGGATGCGCTGGCTCTCGCCCCCCGACAGCGTGCCGCTGGTGCGATCGAGGTTGAGGTAGTCGAGCCCGACATTATCGAGGAAGCCCAGCCGCTCGTTAATCTCTTTCAGGATCGCGTGGGCGATCTGCTGCTGCTGGTCGGTCAGCTTGGCCTCGAGATTGAGGAACCATTCCTTCGCATCGGCGACAGACATGCGGGTGGGATCAGAAATATCGGTTGCGGCGACCTTCACCGCCAGCGCCTTCTCATTCAGGCGCTTGCCATGGCATGCCTCGCAAGGCTGCGCGGTCTGGAACTTCGACAGCTCTTCGCGCATCCATGCACTGTCCGTCTGCAACATGCGGCGGTTGAGATTGCCGATCACGCCTTCAAACGGCTTGGTAACGGTATATTCCTTGCGCCCGTCCTTGAAGGTGAGCTGGACCGGCATGCCGCCCGTGCCGTTGAGGATGATGTCGCGGTCGACTGCCTCCAGCTCGTTCCACGGCGTGGTGAGATCGAAATTATAGGCTTTCGCGAGGCTGGAAAGCACCTGCATGTAATAGGGCGATGGCGGGTTGCTCTTCGCCCAGGGCACAACCGCGCCCTGCTTCAGGCTGAGCGCTTCGTTGGGTACGACCAATTGCGGATCGAACAGCAGCTTCTCGCCAATCCCGTCACAAGTCGCGCAGGCACCCTGCGGCGCGTTAAAGCTGAACAGCCGCGGTTCAATCTCTTCAATTGTGAAGCCCGATACGGGGCAAGCGAACTTCTCGCTAAAGACGATGCGGTTGGCGGGAATGCCCGCGCCCTTCATCGCGCCCCCTGCCTCGCCTTCGTCTTCGCGCCCCGGCACCACCCCATCGGCAAGATCGACATATGCGAGACCTTCGGCTAGCTTCAGCGCAGTTTCGAAACTGTCGGCGAGGCGCGTCTCAAGCCCTTCCTTCACCGCGAGGCGATCAATCACAACCTCAATATCGTGCTTGTACTTCTTGTCGAGCGCGGGCGCTTCCTCGATGGGGTAAAGCTCGCCATCGATGCGAACACGAGTGAAGCCCGCCTTCTGCCATTCGGCCAATTCCTTGCGATACTCGCCCTTGCGGCCGCGCACCACGGGCGCAAGCAGGTAAAGCCGCGTGCCTTCGGGAAGCGCCATGACACGGTCGACCATCTGGCTGACGGTCTGCGCGCTAATCGGCTCACCTGTGGCCGGCGAATAGGGAACACCCACCCGCGCCCAAAGCAGGCGCATATAGTCATAGATCTCTGTAACAGTCGCGACAGTCGAACGCGGATTGCGCGACGTCGTCTTCTGCTCGATCGAGATAGCCGGCGAAAGCCCGTCAATATGCTCGACATCGGGCTTCTGCATCATCTCGAGGAATTGCCGAGCATAGGCACTGAGCGATTCTACATAACGTCTCTGCCCCTCGGCATAAATCGTATCGAATGCGAGAGAGCTCTTGCCGCTGCCAGACAGCCCGGTAACGACAATCAGGGTCTCCCTGGGCAGGTCGATATCAATGCCCTTCAGATTGTGTTCGCGTGCACCGCGGACAGAGATTTTGGTAAGCGACATGGGTTAGGCGTGTTCCGGTAATGTTCGCATTTGTCAAGGGAGCCGATCTGGCATGCCAGATAGGGACTCGCGCCAATACCACCAGACGCAGTTAATTGCGCCGAAAATCTATCGGCAGCGCCCTGCAAAATTCATGTCGGATATAGCGCTGATTATAATTGATTTAATTACTCAAGTCCCATCGAAGTTTGCCGAAAATTTGTTGCCCTACAGGTTTTCTCAAGTTCCGCCCGATGGCGGCTTGCCTATTCTGCTGCCCTCTTTGCGAGTCTTCCCTCCGGTCCTTCGGGTCGCACCCGGAGTGGAAGCTCCAAGGAGTCCCTCCTTCGAAATCCTGTCCATTATCGATCAAGCCCCAGCATTTATCGACGGGCTGCACGGGATTGGTTGCATATGCAATCAATCTGGTGTTCACGTGCGTGCCTCTAGCAACCCGCCGAGATTTTATTTGTCGCCTTTGCGACGCGTAAGAACGCAACATTTGGAGAGAACATGAAGGCCCAATTCCTGGCCACAACCGCAATCGCAGCCATGTTGGCCGGCTGCTCAACTGCCTATGGTGAAGAAGTTGAAACCGTCGCGGAGGCCGCGCAGCCTGCCGTCACGATTCCACAGGGATCTGGTTACTTCGCTTCCGATAGTGATCTGCCATTCCTCACCCCTGATTTTACCCAGATCACCGAGGATGATTACGTCCCTGCATTTGAACAGGGGATGGCGATCCAGAAGGCAGAGGTAGAGGCGATTACAAGCAACCCTGCCGCACCTAATTTCGAAAACACGATCGTAGCGCTTGAAAAATCGGGCCGCATGCTGGGCCGAGTTGCCAATGTTTTCTTCGCGCTGACCGGTGCAAATACGATGGATCGGCTGGATGAAATCAATACGCAGATCAGCCCCAAGCTGTCCGCGCATTTCGACAGCATCACTCTCAATCCAGAGCTCTTCGTCCGCGTCAAGGCAGTCTATGACAGCCGGGCATCGATGGCGATGACCCGCGAAGACGCCAAGCTGCTGGAAGAAACCTACAAAGACATGGTCCATGCAGGCGCCCTTCTGACCGAAGCAGAGCGCGAGCGTGTCAAGGAAATCAATTCGCAGCTCTCGAAGTTGACCACCGAGTTTAGCCAGAAAGTACGTACCGCGACTGTCGGGAATGCGCTTATCGTCGACACAGCCGAGGAACTGGCCGGGCTTTCGCAAGTGGATATTGAAAGTGCCGCCAAGCTGGCCACCGACAAGGGGCATGAAGGCAAGTTCGCCATCGCCCTCCAGAATACCACGCGCCACCCGCTGAACCCTGTACTCGAGAACCGCGAAACTCGCGAGAAGCTGTACTGGGCCAGCTATCACCGCGCCGACGTAGGCGGCGAGA
>DMWU01000156.1 GCA_003483125.1 Erythrobacter sp.
GATGGAACATTGTCCTTCTCCTTTTCGCCCCGCAACCAACCCTTACCGGCGAAGCGCGACAATTTTGTTTCGACGTTATTGAGAAACGCCAATTTGAGAGGGAGAAACGACAAGAGGGAGAAGGGTTGGCCCCATCTCCCTCTTCGGATGCCGGTTATGCCCGGCTGGGACCATCCCTTTGGACGATCCCTTTATTGAACCGTCCGGTTATTCGGCTGCTTCCGCAATCATGTCTACAGAGACAAATTTGCGGCCGAGCTTGCCCTTGTGGAATCGCACCACGCCATCCGCAGTCGCGAATAGGGTATGATCCTTGCCCATGCCTACGTTCGCGCCCGGATAGAATTTGGTGCCGCGCTGGCGCACGATGATGTTGCCGCCGACCACGTCCTGGCCACCGAACTTCTTCACACCAAGGCGACGGCCGACTGAGTCGCGACCGTTACGCGATGAACCGCCTGCTTTCTTATGTGCCATCGATCCTAATCCTTACTTCTTGTCAGCCTTGGGCGCTGCCTTCTTAGCAGGTGCCTTCTTGGCCGGGGCTTTCTTTGCTGCAGGCTTCTTGGCCGCAGCAGCCTTCTTAGGTGCCGCCTTCTTGACAGCAGGTTTCTTTGCAGCTGCTTCCTTCTTGGGCGCTGCTTTCTTGGCCGGGGCCTTCTTCGGAGCAGCCTTCTTCTCGTCCGCAGCTTCAGCCTTCTTGGCAGGTGCCTTCTTGGCAGCCGCCTTCTTGCCTTCGCCAACTTCGAGGATGCGCAGCAGAGTCATCTGCTGGCGATGGCCTGCCTTGCGACGATAGTTGTGGCGACGACGCTTCTTGAAGATGACAACCTTTTCGCCCTTGGCCTGGGCAATGATCTCAGCCGATACGCTCACCTTGGAGGCATCAGCCAGCTTGTCACCCTCACCGGCGAGAAGAACGTCGCCCAGCGTCACAGTGTCGCCGGCATCGCCAGCGAGCTTTTCAACTGCAATCTTGTCTCCGGCGGCAACCCGGTATTGCTTGCCGCCCGTGCGCACTACTGCGAACATGGTCGTAAACTCTCAAACTAATGCTGTGCCCCTTCATCAGCGAAGAGGCGCGCCCGACGCCCCGCCAAATTGCGGGTCTGCCGGAAAGATGGGTGCCGTTAAGGGATAGGGGCCGGCAAGTCAACGCCAGATCTACCCTTTTTCATGCCCGAGATGGCTGGCGTGGCGCGTGCATGCTGCTATGAGGCTAACAATGCCAATACACTCGTCCAGATACGCAATTGTCTCGCCTGTATTGGCGGTTCTACTCGCTGGATGTGCGACAGACAGCGATCGCCATCCATCGCTGGCGATTCGCGACTTTGAGCGGGTCCAAGGCACGTTTGAGGTCGCTAGTGGAGAAGACGGGATTGAGCCGCCGATCCCTGCCAGCGCAACCAGCATTGAACAGGTGGCACAATTGCTGTCGCAGGCGCGACAGGCCCATCTGTCGTTCTTGGAATTTGCGCCAGAGGCAGAACGCCAATTGGCAGCCGCGCAAGGGCTCAGCCCTGATGACAATCAATGGGCGGAGAGCCAACTCGCTTTCGCAGAGCTTGATACCAAGCGCAGTCAGGTAGCAATTATGCTGGGCGATCTTGACCTGATGTTTGCTGATACCAGCCTTTCCTATCAGGAATTGTCCGAGATTGAGGCTGCGCGCGAAGAGGTGCGCAAACTGGTCGCAGAAGAAGATTCGATCCTTCGCGAGCTAGCGACAACCAATTGATGGCCTTAAAAAAACTAGCGCGGAGCCGATCTCTCGACTCCGCGCACCTGCTGACCCATTCTCATCGGGAAGGTGGGAGCTCAGACGATTGCGGTGACCGCAACCACACCAAACCCCCAGAGCAAAATGAGCGTAGGCAGGATAAAGCTTTGGAGGGTGTCTCTGCGCGCCCTGAATACCCCTGCGTCAAGCATTGACACCCTCCTCTCGTGGTCGGACCAATCCCTCCACCTCAGTAACCCGGCAAGCAAATCGGGATTAAGTGGCGGCTTTCCGACAGTGAGAAGAATGCTCGCGGGATCCAATCCAGTCTTTGACCGAAATCAAGGACCAGGGATTAATCTGACCAGCGATCGCGGTCCGAATAATCTTCTTCGCGCGGCTCAATCCAATGCCAGCCGTCTCCGCGTTTCTCGCGCTTCCAGAACCACGCGGCGCTCTTCAAATGGTCCATGCAGAAATCGACCGCGTTGATAGCATCGCGGCGATGCTTGGACGCCGCCGAGACACAAACGATCGGTTCGCCAGGATGCATCAGCCCGGCACGATGCACCATCAGCAAGCCCATCAGGTCGAATCTTGCATATGCATCATCCGCCAGCTCATTCATGCCTGACAAGGTCAGGGGTTCGTAGTGGGTGAGTTCGAGTGCCTCGATGCCATTTCCCCCGCGAACCTCTCCGACAAATGTACACACACCACCAAGGCCCGGATTGGCATTTGTAAAAGGCCCGATCAAAGCGCCAGGATTGAATGGCTGGTCCAGCAGGCGAACGTCACGCATTATTGGACTAGCCCCCACTAACAGGCGGCAGCAGTGCAATTTCGTCACCTGCATTTGCCTGTAGTGTCGTCTTGTCTCCCAACACCTTGCCTGCGCAGGCAACGTTGACCCGGTCCAATTGGAGCTGTTCGGTTACTGCGGGATCGACGGCGTCCAGCAACCCCTTCCAATCGAGCGGCGCGTCGAACTCTGCTGATTCGGCACCGGCTAGGTCGCCAAGCGGGCCGAGGAAGAGGACAATGACCTTTCCAGACATCTCAGCCCCCGGTTACTGACATATGACGCGGCTGGGCGGGCGCTTCGCCACGCTCATCAATGCGGAAATGGTGCCGTTCGGGCTTGATCCGCATTGCCTCGTTCAACGTCTGGGCGAAATCTTCATCTTCATTGCCTGAACGCAGGGCCGCACGCAGGTCCAC
>DMWU01000303.1 GCA_003483125.1 Erythrobacter sp.
GGGCGGGCGTGTGGGGGAGGGGGCAGAAGGTGGCAAGGTCAATATATTGGGCGGATGTTGCGGCCCCCCCCCTGAACGTATCGCCGCCCTCTCGCGAGCCGTTGCCGATATCGCACCACGCGACTTGCCACGGCTCAGCCCAAAGATGCGCCTGGCAGGCCTCGAACCCTTTACGATTGCTGCATAGATGACCGAGAATTCTACTGCCCGGTTCGTCAATATTGGCGAGCGAACGAATGTAACCGGATCGGCGCGTTTCAAGAATCTGATCACGGCGGGCGATTACGCGACCNCCGTTGAGGTCGCCCGTCAGCAGGTCGAAAACGGTGCTCAGGTGATCGACGTCAATATGGACGAAGGGCTTCTCGACGCGAAAGCGGCAATGGAGACTTTCCTCAAGCTGATCGCGGCTGAGCCGGACATTGCGCGAGTGCCCGTGATGATCGACAGTTCCAAATGGGAGGTGATCGAGGCCGGGCTGAAATGCGTTTCCGGCAAGCCAATCGTCAATTCAATCAGCATGAAGGAAGGCGAAGAGGCCTTCCTGGAGCAAGCGCGCAAGTGCATGGAATACGGCGCGGCCGTTGTGGTCATGGCTTTCGACGAGACAGGCCAGGCCGATACAAAGGACCGCAAGGTCGAAATCTGCAAGCGCGCCTATGAATTGCTGGTCGGCATCGGGTTTCCGCCGGAAGATATTATCTTCGATCCCAATATCTTTGCCGTCGCGACAGGCATTGAAGAGCACGACCGTTACGGTCTCGATTTCATAGAGGCTGTGCGCGAGATCAAGGCGGCTTGCCCGCATGCCAGCACCAGTGGCGGGCTTTCCAACCTATCATTCAGTTTCCGCGGGAATGAGACGGTGCGCCGCGCAATGCACTCGGTCTTTCTCTATCATGCCATCCCTGCGGGGCTTGATATGGCGATCGTCAATGCGGGCCAGCTTGACGTCTATGACACGATCGAGCCTGAGCTACGCGATGCCTGCGAAGATGTGATCCTATGCCGACGCAAGGATGCGACCGAGCGGTTGATAGAGCTTGCCGAAAGCTATCGTGGCAAATCTGCCGAGGATGAAAAGAAGGCGGAGGAATGGCGTGGCTGGCCGGTCAAGCGGCGCCTGGAGCACGCGTTGGTAAAGGGCATTGACGCCCATGTGGTCGAAGACACAGAAGAAGCGCGCGCCGCCATTGCTGAGGCCGGCGGTCGTCCTATCGAAGTGATCGAAGGTCCGCTAATGGACGGCATGAATGTTGTTGGTGACCTTTTCGGCAGTGGCAAGATGTTCCTGCCCCAGGTCGTCAAGAGCGCGCGCGTGATGAAGAAGGCAGTTGCACACCTCATTCCCTTTATCGAGGCCGAGAAGGAAGAGGGGGCAAAAGCCAAGGGCAAGATCGTGATGGCAACGGTGAAGGGCGACGTCCATGATATCGGCAAGAATATCGTCGGCGTTGTACTGCAATGTAATGGCTATGAAGTGATCGACCTGGGCGTGATGGTGCCGTGGTCAGACATTCTCAAGAGTGCGAATGACAACCAGGCCGACATGATCGGCCTTTCGGGGCTTATCACGCCATCGCTCGATGAAATGGTGACCGTTGCCGAAGAGATGACACGCGCCCAAATGGAGCTGCCATTGCTGATTGGCGGCGCGACCACCAGCAAGGTGCATCCGGCGCTGAAGATCGACCCCGCCTATCAGGGCCCGGTTATCCATGTGTTGGACGCGAGCCGTGCTGTTGGTGTCGCCAGTCGCTTGCTTTCCGATACGCGGCGGGATGAGATCGTTAGCGATACTACAGCGGATTACCAGCATGTGCGCGATGCACGAGAGGGTAGGACGCAGAGCGAATTGCTTAGCCTGGAAGATGCGCGGGCCAATTTCTTCGATCCATTCTATGATCAAAAGCCGGCGCCGCCCGCAAAGCCGGGCATTCATGCTTTCGATGAATGGTCGCTTGCAGATCTTCGCGAATACTTCGACTGGACGCCATTCTTCCGCGCTTGGGAACTACACGGAAACTTCCCGGCCATCCTCGAGGATCCTGTTGTGGGAGAAAGTGCTAGCAGCCTTTACGCCGACGCGCAGGCCATGCTCGACAAGGTCGTCGACGAAAAATGGCTAACCGCGCGCGGTGTTTGCGGTTTATGGCCATGCGCCCGCGACGGCGATGACGTGACAATCCATCTCGATGATCGGGAAGAACATGTTGTGCTGCCTTTTCTGCGCCAGCAGGTAAAAAAGTCGCGCGATCGTGCAAATTACTCGCTGGCTGATTTCATCGATCCGGATGGCGACTGGATCGGCGGATTTGCCGTGGGAATCCATGGAATCCAGCCGCACTTGGCGCGGTTCAAGGCGCATGCCGACGATTACTCTGACATCCTGCTCAAATCGCTTGCAGACCGATTTGCGGAGGCCTTTGCCGAGCGCCTGCACAAGCATATTCGCACGGATCTTTGGGGCTATACCCCTGACGAACAGCTGACCAATGAGGCGCTGATCAAAGAGCAATATCGCGGTATCAGGCCAGCTCCCGGCTATCCCGCCTGCCCCGATCATTCCTTGAAACCAATCCTGTTCGATCTGCTCGACGCGAAGCGCTATGCCGGGCTTACCCTGACGGAAAACTTCGCCATGCTGCCAACGGCTGCGGTCAGCGGTTTCTACTTTGCGCATCCAGAAAGCTCTTATTTCGGCGTGGCGAGGATCGGACGCGACCAGCTGGAAGATTATGCTGGACGGCGCGGGGTAGAGCTTGCACAGGCTGAGCGATGGCTGAGGCCAAATCTCGACTGAACACCGTACAGCCGACGCTGCGGCATACATCGCGCTTTGCGATTGCGGGCTGCGTGGTCCTAACGCTCGCCTATATCGCCAACTGGATGCTGGTCGAAACAAAGGGCGACCTGCTCGAAACTCTTGCATTCCTGCCCGGAGTAGGGGTGATTGGGGCGATCATCGCCAATGCCAGCGGAACCGGTGGCGGTGTTGTATTCGTACCTAGTT
>DMWU01000222.1 GCA_003483125.1 Erythrobacter sp.
GGTGTGGCTGTGTTCGAAAGACAGTCGGTGATCGGAGCACGACCGTTAAGGATCAAGCCGCCCCAATGGCCCGACGAGGTATCGGTGGCATCGCCACTGACATTCTGTTGGCTGGTGAAGATGATCGGGCGCTCTGCAGTTCCGTTTGCCTGGATCTGGTTGCCACGGTTGACGTTGAGGTACGACGCATCGAGGCCAGCCAGAATTACGCCAGGGTCGATGGTCAGCGTTACGTTGGTATCTTCAAGACCATCGGAGTTGTCGGCTGCTGGGCCACCATCGGTGCCCACATCAACCTGGCCGTCGATCAGGTAGATCACTGCAGCGTCTGCAGCTGTGAATGCCAGCGTCGAATCACGGTTAAAGCGAGCCGGGAGCTGGCAAAGACGATAGCTGCCTGTTGGGCCGCTGATCACGCCGCGGTCTGTAAGGCCCTGCGGATCCGCGATGAAGGGGCAGTCTGCTGCTGCGGTCGCCTCTGCTGCCGTTGCCGGCGGCGGAGGAGGAGGAGGCGATGCAGGAGGATTGTTGATGGTGATATTACCACCCGTACCTGGCGATGCGATTTCATCGGCACCACAGCCTGAAAGTACTACCAGGCCGATCCCCAGTAGGATGTTACGTTGCATATTTTTCACGGTGAGCAGTTCCTTGAGTTAAGCAGAGAATCGGACGGGTGAGATTTGTTCCCCACATCCGCGCTAACTCTTCGCGATGACTCTTTTTTGGCAGGGTGTTGGAATTGCGTAATGAAACTGACGTAAGTCAAAATATGACAGAATATGTCATTTATGACGTTCTTGAACGCACAGGGCGTAATAAATTTATCTCATTAAAACAGTTCAATGGTTCGAAATATTACGAAAAAAAGACAATATTTCAATTTCGTTGCATTCGCTGAAATCTTGTGGATGATTGGTATGCAGATTGGGAGATTTGCAATGCTAGTTTCAATGTCTGCAGTTCTGGCGCTTTCACTTCAGGCGCCAGCTCAAAGTTCCGATGTCGCCTATGCGTCAATGCGCACGGGCGACGATAGGCAGGCTATTAGCGAGCTCGAATCCAGAACAGAGAATGACCCTGCCAAGCTGATCAATTTAGGCATTGCGTATGCCCGCTCCGGTAACGAAGTGCTGGCACGCGAATATTTTGAAGCCGCTGCCGCAAACCCGGTGAGGTACAATCTGGAAACCGCCAATGGCGAATGGGTGGATTCGCGTCGACTGGCGAAGAAGGCACTGCGCAGGCTTGATCGTGGAGATTTTCGTCGGGCAACACTTACCCAGCGCTAACTGCCACGACCTTGCTCCCTTATATAAGGCCG
The DNA here is from genome assembly GCA_003483125.1 of Erythrobacter sp. Lineage (GTDB taxonomy): Bacteria > Pseudomonadota > Alphaproteobacteria > Sphingomonadales > Sphingomonadaceae > Erythrobacter. Next base: position 1,325 of record DMWU01000222.1, read on the forward strand.
TAGTCAAAATTTGGGTCTGACTTGGGCGAGCTGGCTGAGCCCCGGGACGCGCTATACACATTATAAGCCTGATCACTGATTGGGGGCCGCGGGTGCTTCTACCTTTGTGTTTGCACCAGCCTATGCGATCTGGCTTCATCGGTTATTGAATCCATTAAATCACTGAATCCCTTTGTCACTTGCCTGTCATTTACGTTAAGCAATGGACTCGGATGGAGGAATTAGGGTGATTCTCTCGGGGTTCAGACCGACCTTGGCCGTCGCTGCGCTTGTGCTGTTTGCAAGCCAGGCGCATGCAGATGTGCTTGAGGTGGGCACCGAAGGTGCTGAATGGGTGGTTGGCCCATTGGCCCAGACGCCAGTTGAATCTGCTGGTGATTACGATGAGTCCGGCCGCGTGATTTATCGTTCGGAGTCGGTACAATTAACCGATATTCCAGTTGAATATTCTGCAAAGATTGCTGAGCTTTCCGCGCGATATGGCCTGAGCCCGCAATTGCTTGCGGCATTGGTATGGCAGGAAAGCCGCTGGCGGGCCGATGCGGTTTCACCCGCCGGTGCTCGCGGGTTGGCCCAGCTTATGCCAGCAACCGCGCGATATTTGGGCGTTGATCCGGATGATCCCTTTGCCAACCTTGAAGGCGGAGCTCGATATTTGCGTGAGCAGATCGATCGTTTCGATGGCGATCTGGAAAAAGCGCTGGCTGCATATAATGCGGGTCCGGGGCGGGTTGAAGAGGCTCAAGGCATTCCGCGTATCAGGGAAACACAATTATATGTGGCGGCAATAATGGGGCGGTTAAACGAACAGGCCCAGTCCCAACAAGCTGCCCCCCAGTCGCAAACACAAGATCAAAGGTATAATTAGATGATTTCGAACTTTCGCCTGCCTGCAAAACTTGCTGCACTGTTTGCAGCGATGCTGGCACCGACTACCGCCTTGGCGCAATCGGCTGATCCACAAGGTTCAGGCCCTATTGTTGCCGCACTGGCTTGGCTGCAGGGAACGTTGTTGGGCTCTATCGCAACTGCGGTTGCAGTAATGGCTGTGGCTGCAATCGGCTTCATGATGCTTACTGGCCGGATGAACTGGCGCTTTGGTGCGACGGTCATCATCGGCGTATTTATCCTGTTCGGTGCGACGACGATTGTCGCCGGCATCCAGGCGGCGGCGGGGTAGACGGATATGAGCGATCTCGTCCGCCAGCCATTACACCGTGCGCTCACTCGCCCGCAGATGTTCGCAGGGGTGACGATGAATTTCTTTATCATCAATCTAATGGTGACGACGATCGCATTCCTGATCCTAAAGAGTTTCTGGATCATTCCGGTACCACTGGTGGTGCATTTGATTGGATATTTTGTGTGCCTGCGCGAACCGCGTGCCTTTGACCTTTGGATTACCAAGGTTTCGATGTGCCCACGGGTAAAGAACTACAAGCGCTGGGGCTGCAATAGCTACGCGCCCTGATGCAGAAGGCCTGACTATTATGAAGAAATGGATCGGAGCAGCAGCATGGAGCGACAAGGAAGCCCTCGCAGGCGACCGGCTCCCCTATCTGCGCCTGCTAGACGATAGCACAGTGTTGCTGCGCGATGGTTCGGTTATGGCGACGATCCAGGTCCCTGGCCTGCTGTTTGAAACAGAAGATTCCGAGGCGCTGAACGCCCACGCTGCGACGCGTGAAGTTATGCTTCGCTCGGTGCTGGATTCGCGATTTGTGCTGTATCATCACGTTATCCGCCGGAGGGTCGAAGTTGAGCTCGAAGGCGAGTTTGAAGATCCACTTTACCGCCATATCGATAGCCGCTGGAAAGAGCGGCTTACTGGTGGATCGCTGTTCATAAACGATCAGTTTGTAACCCTCATTCGCCGTCCAGCGCGAGGGAGGGCTGGTTTTGCAGATCGCATGGCACGCATGTTCAGCCGCAAGCCGATGGGCGAGATTGAGGCGGACCCCAAGGATGTGCGAGTTCTCAAGTCCGCAGTGACCTCGCTACTCGCCTCTCTATCTGCCTATGGTGCAGAATTGCTTGGCGATTACGAGGCAGCTGGCGGCGGGCTGAACTCTGAAATGCTGGAGTTGCTTTCAGCCCTCTATAATGGCGAGATGCGCCCGGTACGCCGACCAAGCGACGAAACCGATATAGAGGATATGCTGCCCTATCGCCGTGCGAGCTTCGGCCTTGATGCGATGGAGAT
>DMWU01000181.1 GCA_003483125.1 Erythrobacter sp.
GGGCGCAGGCCGTCATTGCCGACGCGGAAGGCAGGCTGCCCGTGTCAAGCGAAGCGATCGATCAATTCGTCGAAGGCGATAGCAGCGCAGACGGTCGCAGTTCGAAATTCCTAATTGCAGCTCTATCGGGCTTAGATCGCATCAGTAGTGCAGATCGCGGCGAATATTCTGACAGGCTTGGCTTGGCATTGAACCGGACGAGCAGGTGGACGCGCATGATTGGACGTGCGGCCGAGGTTGAAAACGCAGCACTCGTCTCGATTCTCGCAGGTCTGGGAATGCAGGGTTCTTCCTGGGAGCGAATGACGCCGCTACATCTCTATCATATCGTTTCGTCGCTCAATCGAGTTGGACTTAGGGCCGAAGCAAGGATGATCGCTGCCGAGGCGGTCGCGCGCGGCTGATGTCGGCTGCTGTCGAGGCCTTTCTCGACATGATGGCGGCCGAAAGGGGCTCAGCCGCTAACACGCTGGCTGCCTATCGCCGAGATCTGGAAGCAACCGAAGTGCTTGTTGGTGATCTGGCTGCTGCCGAACGCTACAAAATTGCCGGATTGGCTGGTCGCTGGGCGACGCTGGCGCCAACGACCGTCGCCCGCAAATCATCTGCGCTAAGACAGTTCTTCGGCTTTGCGGTTGAAGAGGGTTGGCGGACGGACGATCCGTCGGCTGCGCTGCCCCGACCAGGAGCGCGCCGCCGTTTGCCCAAAATACTGAGCCATGAAGATATCGAGAGACTCTTCGCGCGCGCAGAGTTGGAGGCAGAAAATGGCAAGCCCGCTGCAATCCGGCAATTGGCCCTGTTGGAACTGCTCTATGGATCAGGCCTGAGAGCCACGGAACTCGTTTCGCTACCATTGTCGGCCGTGCCGCGCGATGCGCCGTTGCTGACTGTAATGGGCAAGGGTGGGCAAGCGCGCATGGTGCCGGTTAGCGAGCGAGCGCGAGAAGCACTAAATGTATGGATCACTGTACGTGAACAAAGGTCGCGATACTTGTTTCCGTCGCGCGGCAAGCATCTTTCGCGAGTACGCTTGTTCCAATTGTTGAAGGAATTGGCGGTACGGGCCGAAATTCCCCCAGAATCGATCAGCCCGCATGTATTGCGCCATGCTTTTGCGACGCACCTCTTGGAGGGCGGGGCGGATTTGCGAGTGCTCCAAACCCTCCTCGGCCATGCCGATATCGCCACGACGCAGATCTACACGCATGTCGATGCAGCGCGGCTTGTAGAACTGGTAAATGCGCGACATCCTCTTGCCCAGTCGGCAACATCAGACTAGCGCAGGCCTCATGAATTCATACCTAGAGTTTGAAAAGCCAGTCGCGCAGCTTGATGAGCGCATATCTGAGCTCCGTTCTGCCGCAGAAGGTGGCGATGTAGATATCACCGCTGAATTGAAGCGGCTTGAGCGCAAAAGCGCGAGCCTTCTTGCCAGTACCTATGCTTCGCTAAGTCCTTGGCAGAAGACGCAGGTGGCACGCCATCCGCAGCGCCCGCATTTTTGCGATTTCGTGTCCCACGCCTTCGACGAATTCGTGCCTTTGGGCGGGGATCGTTATTTCGGCGAAGACGAAGCGATCATGGGCGGTTTTGCCACTTTAAACGGCAGACGCCTAATGCTGATAGGGCATGAAAAGGGGAATGATACCGAAAGCCGCCTGCGCCACAATTTCGGCATGGGCAAACCAGAGGGCTATCGTAAAGCCATCCGTTTAATGGAGATGGCAGGCAGGTTTGGCCTTCCAGTCGTTACGCTGGTCGATACGTCCGGGGCATTTCCCGGCGTTGAAGCGGAAGAACGAGGGCAGGCAGAGGCAATCGCGCGCTCTACCGAAGCATGCCTTGCGCTACCTGTGCCGATGGTGGCTGCGATTGTGGGTGAGGGCGGTTCAGGCGGTGCCGTTGCGCTAGCCAGCGCAGAGCGCGTCCTTATGCTGGAGCACGCAGTGTACTCGGTTATTTCGCCGGAGGGCTGCGCGTCCATTCTTTGGCGCACGGCCGAAAAGGCGCCGGATGCGGCCGAGGCGATGAAAATTACCGCACAGAACCTCAAGAAACTGGGGGTCATCGACCGTATCATCAAGGAGCCGGTCGGCGGGGCGCATCGCGATCCAAAAGCGACTACAATGTCGCTGGGCGCGGCAATCCTTGAAGAGCTAGACGCACTTTGAAAAATGCCTTCAGAGACGTTGATCCGGATGCGAGAGGAACGTTTCCTGCAGATGGGCTCGTCCTAACGGATATCCCCGCACCCAAAGTGCATTTGGTCGCAAGCGTTTGGAAATCGGGTCCAAACGTGGCAAGAATTCTGGCCTGAGATTTTCGGGAGGAACAACCATGCTGCGCATACGTACTTTGACCGCTACAGCTAGTCTTGCGCCGATAGTTCTGTTGCTTTCTGGATGCACGGGCGGGGGCACCGTTCCCAGCGCCTCGACCCCTATCACGCAGGCGGAGGCTCAGCAGGGCGCAGAGCTTCACCCTCAATTACTGGCTGAATTTGGCGGGGCGATGACGGGTGCGCATGCGGCATATGTTGAATCGGTCGGCAAGAATATTGCGGTTCAATCGGGCCTGGGTAATGCGCGCGATTCCTTCACTGTTTCACTGGTCAACAGCCCTGTCAACAACGCTTTCGCTATCCCGGGCGGCTATATCTACACAACGCGTCAATTGGTCGGCCTGATGAATAAAGAGGCTGAATTGGCTGCCGTTCTTGGGCATGAGGTCGGCCATGTTGCCGCGCGCCATTCCCAACGCCGGCAACAGGCTGCTCAGCGCAATACCTTATTGGGTGCGGTCGGGGCAATCCTGTCCGGAGTACTGTTGGGCGATAGCAGCATCGGCAGCACTCTCTCGCGAACATTCCTGCAAGGATCGCAGCTCCTGACATTGCGTTTTTCCCGCCGTCAAGAACTGCAAGCAGATGACTTAGGGATCCAATATCTCCAGTCGGCCGGATATGATCCGCGGGCCATGGGGACGGTGCTGTCGAGCCTCGCCTCACAAAATGCGCTGGATGCGCGGTTGCAGG
>DMWU01000310.1 GCA_003483125.1 Erythrobacter sp.
CATCGACCAGTCCCTCTGGGGTCACCACGCGGCCATCGATTATGACAAGCGGTTGTTGCTGTTTCATGCCCAGCCCTCCACCTGCCGCACCTTGCGGGTCAGGACATCGAGGGATGCCATGCGGATATCCACGCCCATTTCCGCCTGGCGCGTGATGATCGAACGATCGATCAAGTCGGCGACGTCGCTATCGATCTCCACCCCTCGGTTCATCGGCCCCGGGTGCATGACGAGCGCGTTTGGTGCCGCGCGCTCAAGTCGCGATTTCGTAAGGCCGTAAAGGTGATGATATTCGCGTGCGGATGGAATAAATTCGCCTTCCATCCTTTCTGTCTGGAGCCGCAGCATCATCGCCACATCTGCGCCGTCAAGCGCTGCGTCGAAATCATGGAAAGGCTCTGCACCGATCGCCCCAATCCCGGCAGGCATCAGCGCAGGAGGGGCGCAAACACGCACAGTGGCACCGAGGGCCTGCAGGCAAAGGATATTGGATCTGGCAACGCGGCTGTGCAGGATATCGCCGCAAATTGTCACGGTCAGACCGGTGAAATCCTCCGACGCTTCGCCGCGTTCCGCCAATGCGTGGCGCAGCGCAAGAGCATCGAGTAGCGCCTGAGTGGGATGCTCATGCTGTCCATCGCCAGCATTCAGCACCGGGCAATCGACCTTGCTCGCGATCAGGTCCACTGCACCGCTCGATCCATGGCGTATCACAATTGCATCGGCGCGCATCGCGTTGAGGGTGATCGCTGTGTCGATCAACGTTTCACCCTTCTTCACGCTCGATTGCGCGGCATGCATGTTGACCACATCCGCACCCAGCCGTTTGCCCGCAATCTCGAATGAGAGCAGCGTCCGAGTTGAGTTCTCGAAAAAGGCATTGATAATCGTGAGGCCCGAAAGCAGGTCGCTATGTTTTGATGGCTGCCGGTTGAGTTCGACCCATCGCTCTGCCTGATCGAGCACGTAAAAAATCTCATGCCTTTCCAGATGCGCGATGCCCAATAGATCGCGATGAGGAAACGCAAGCGCGCCCGCTGGAAAGCGGCCAGAACCATCATCTGGTACCGTCTGGCGTGCCACATAATCGGCCATGAACTGACGCAGTCGAACCGCCGTACTGCTACGTAGGTCACGCCCGGCCTTCAACTGCGACACAAACGGTTTGTCATTGAGTGCCAACTCGCCAAAGCGAGTCTCCGACATGTCGTGTCGGAGGCAAAATTGTTCAATTTCCCGGAGCAGGTCTTGCATGAGCGGCCATCTAGGTTGGATTTAACCAACCGTCCAGTAGGAATCTGAATTTTGCGCAACTAAGGCCGTTTGACGAACAATATCGCCTGCTCGACCTATTCATGGAGCAATTTAGGTGGAACTTTGCCTGTTCGCGACTAGTTTAGGGGCAGCAATTAACGGGAACTGATCGAAAAATGAGCTTTGCAGGTAAAGTCTGGCGGTTACTGGTTGGCATCAAGGATGGGCTCTCGCTCATATTCCTGCTGCTGTTCTTTAGCCTTCTTTTCGCGATCCTTTCGGCTCGACCAAACCCCGGTCAGGTGCGCGAAGGCGCACTTCTGCTGGAGCTTGATGGGTATATTGTCGAGGAACGCAGCAAGATCGACCCGATCGAAGCCTTGCTAAGCCGCGAGGCTCCGGTTGGTGAATACCAGGCACGCGATCTGGTTCGCGCGCTCGATGCTGCCGCCAGCGATGAGAGGATCAAGGCCGTTGTGCTCGACCTTTCACGCTTCCTGGGTGGTGGGCAAGTGCACCTGCAGGCCGTGGGCGAAGCGCTGGCCCGCGTGCGTGCAGCCGACAAGCCGGTACTGAGTTTCGCTGTTGGTTATGGCGATAGCGCAATGATGCTTGCCGCACACTCAAGCGAAATTTGGGTGGATCCGATGGGTGGTGCAATTATCGCCGGCCCGGGCGGCAACCGCCTCTATTATGCCGACCTGCTTGATAAGCTGGGAGTGAATGCGCGTATCTATCGCGTTGGCGCATATAAATCAGCCGTCGAGCCATTCTCACGCACTTCGATGTCCGAAGAATCCCGCCAAAATTACGCCGAGCTTTACGGCGCGCTTTGGGAAGAATGGCAGGCCAATGTGAAGAAGGCGCGACCTGCTGCGAATATTGATATGGCAACAAGCGATCCGGCTGGCTGGGTCGAAGCCTCTGGGGGCAATCTGGCTGAGGCTGCACGCGAAGCAGGACTGGTTGATCAATTGGGCAGTTGGGCAGAATTTGGCGCGCAGGTCGCCGAAATTGCGGGCGAAGATCCGTGGAACAAAGCGCCAGGAAATTTCGCCTCAACCGACCTTGGCCCTTGGCTAACGGATATCGGGCGGGAAAGATCTGGAAAGGCGATAGGCGTAATCACAGTCGCAGGCGAGATAGTCGATGGCGATGAAGGGCCTGGCAGAGCAGGCGGCGCGCGCATTGCCGAATTGCTGGACGAAGCGCTGGATGATGATCTCGCGGCGCTTGTGGTGCGCGTAGATTCACCGGGCGGTTCTGTCTTTGCATCGGAGGAAATCCGCCGTGCGATCCTGCGGCACAAGGCTGCCGGCATTCCGGTCGCCGTTTCCATGGGCAATCTGGCTGCGAGTGGGGGCTATTGGGTTTCCACACCGGCTGACCGGATTTTCGCCCAACCTGAAACCATTACAGGATCGATAGGCGTCTTCGCCATCTTGCCCACTTTTGAGGGGACAGCCGCCAAATTGGGCATCACAACGGACGGCTTCAAAACCACGCCACTGTCTGGGCAACCAGATTTCGTAGGTGGATTGACCCCTGAAGTCGACGCGATACTTCAGGCATCCGCCGAGAATACCTACGCCCAGTTTATTGGCTTGGTTGCGGAATCACGGAACTTTTCGAGGGACCGGGCCGAGACACTAGCGCAGGGCCGCGTGTGGGATGGTGGCACGGCAAGGCAGCTTGGCCTGGTTGATCAGTTTGGCGGGCTCGAAGATGCCCTCGCCTGGGCAGCAAGCCAGGCTGAACTGGGAGAAGGCGAATGGCATCCGCGCTTTCTCGGCTCGAGCAGCAGCAATTACGACTCACTGATCCGCCAGCTCCTGACCGGCGGCGATGCGGAAGGTCGTGACAGCGCTGACCTGTTTGCAATGGCCGCACGCCAGCAGAGCGGACTGTTTGGCAAGCTGGCATCAGATCTGCGCAGGATCATTGATGCGCAAGGTGTGCAAGCCTATTGCCTGGAATGTCCTGGGCAGTTTGGCCGTAGGAGTCTGGCAAACGACACGTTGGTGTCCATAATCGCTAATTAACAATTAGCGAGTTCGGGGCTCCCTCCTTGGCGGCAAGGAGATATCCCTTTCGATGTCTTTCTTGCTGGGATGCAGGCAATGGTAATTCCCTAGCCCGCTGATCGAGTAATTGTGCTCAAGGCTTAATCAGTTGCATGAATTTCCATGACTTTAGAGCTTGGCAAAATGCTAATTGGCATTCAGTGCCTCATACTCTGTCATAGCAATGTCGTAGGAACGCGCATAATCACCCAGCCGTTCTTCCACTTCGCCGGAACTCAGACCAAATTCTCCCAGGGAATAGCGGTGTGGGTGCCGCTTAAGCGCCTTTGACCGCTCAAGGTAGTCCTCCATTCCCGGCAATGCCGGCGCGATATCCAGGCCCAGGAAATCGTAGACACGCTGCATAGTGCCCAGCCAGTCGCTTTCGACCTCGTCATAACGGACATCGATCATTCGATCGCGAGGGATTGAATCGCGCGCCTCTCGCATTCGAGCAATCTGAAGCTCGGTCTTATGAAGCCACTCGCGTCCAATCCGCTCTGGGTCGACATCGTCCGAATATAGAATTGTCTGGTTCCATGCGAGGGAAGCAGCGCTGCCAACCAGCGCCTTGGGATCGCGATGTGTGAAGATCAGGCGCGCATCGGGGAAGACCTTGAGCAATGCAGGCAGGTCCAGCATGTGCTGGGGCGTCTTGAGAATCCATGGACGGATGGAAGAAACCTGCTGCGACCATCCAACGAGACGTAGCAAGTCTGCAAGGTACTTATAGGCTGGCGTTGCATCCTGACCTTCACACCAGCGGCCATATCTGGGCACTTGCCATTGTGCCTCATTCTTCATGCCCCACATGCTGGCGACGAGAAGGCCAAGCTCCTCCTCGGGTTCAAAGGGTCCGGTCGGATGAATCGAAAGAGTGCGTGGATTAACGATCCGCGCGACCTTTATAATGCGGCCAGCGAGTACGGGCCGAAAATCGCGCTTCTTGCCCTCAAGCACCTGCTCGAAACAAGGACGCGGTACCGGACTGATCGTTTCAAAGCTACGCATGTGAGAGAAACGATTGTCCGAAGCGAGTAATCGGTGCAGCCGCGTCGTGCCTGATCGCATAGGACCGACGATCACGACCGGGCGGGCGATAGGCCGCGCAAGAATCTCAGGGTGTCGCTTGAACCACATTTGCGCGTAGAGCCGGTCGCACAAGACATGGTTGAATTGCTTCATGGCGGTGAAATCGCCCCCTGAGGAAAGGCGCGCCTCTCCCTTAACCGCATCCAGCAGCACCTCCATAGGGCCTTCAAACCAGCGGTCGCCAAAATCATCGAGGCCGTATTGTTTCGCCACGGATTCTAGCAGGGCATCCTTGTTCAGATCGGCAGACTTTACCAATCGCAGCCTGCGCCCGGCACGTATCGCATGATTTTCCAATACGACTGCCGACGTCGGTTTTGGCGGAGTGATCGTATTTACGAGCAAGTTCCCTCAACCAAATAATTCGAATGGCGTGATATTATGGCAGTCCGCGAAGATCTAGGCCCTGATGGCGATCGCACAACCCGAACAGAGTGCTTTCCACACAAGATGTCTGGAATTTCGCGGTGCGAGCGGGCATAGGCGGGCGATGCACGATATTCGTTCGATCAGAGACAATCCCGAAGCTTTTGACGCCGCACTCGCCCGGCGCGGCGCGGCGCCTGCAGCAGCCGCGATCCTGGAGCTTGACCAACAACGCCGCGCTGTCACCACGCGCATACAAGAGGCGCAGAGCCGCCGCAATGA
>DMWU01000265.1:0-182 GCA_003483125.1 Erythrobacter sp.
TGATCGTCTCAGGCTTTCGTGCCCCATGATAGCGACACACTGACATGCCATAGGCTGCGGGGTTCTTGCAGCGCTTTTTGCTTCGCCTAGATTTGGCTTTGCAACGTAGCGTTTTGCCCGAGAGGATGTTGGGCAGAGGCATGGCGTAGAAAATGTAATTAACCTCACCATTTTGGAACATT
>DMWU01000265.1:408-6114 GCA_003483125.1 Erythrobacter sp.
ACCTCACCATTTTGGAACATTTCGACCTACTTATTGCGCTTTGTTCGTGTTAACCGATGTTTGGCGCTTACAGGGGGAAATTTTTGGCTACCGATCTAGATTTCGCAATCAGAAATGTGGATTCCGAGAAGCCTTTGTGTCAGCCGGTCGATGACTCAGAGGCGCTGCTTCAACCCGCGATAGGAGAGACCAAATCCACCAACTTTGCGGGAGCTAGCGCCCTCGCTTTGGTCACGGCTGCTTGCGGGGGTGAAAATAGCCCTAATAGTTCGGTCGCTGGTCCTGGTGCCGGTCCGGTCGTTGAGGTTAGGGCCCCTACTTCTGATGCGGAAGCGGCACGCTTCCTTTTGCAGGCCTCCTTTGCAGCATCTCAGAGTGCGATTGAGCAACTGAAACGTCATGGTTATGAGCCTTGGCTTGACGGTCAGATGGCTCAATCCAACAGCCAGACGGCAAGGTCTTTTTTTGCGGACCGTGGCTTCGATCAGGTCGATGAAAACGACTACTTTAACAGCGATCGCATTGCCGATCAGATGATTTGGTCTCAACTTCTATCTGGCGGTAGTAGTGTTCGCAAAAGAGTGGCGCTGGCTCTTTCAGAATTTTTCGTTGTCTCTATTAACAATTTAGCGGTCGAGTGGCCCGGACCCGCGATTGGTGAGTATTGGGACATTCTCAATCGCAACGCCTTTGGCAGTTTCCGCGAGCTGATTGAGGAGATCACTCTTAACCCCGCCATGGGCGTTTTCCTAAACACTAGAGGGAACCAAAAGGCAAATCCCGACACTGGTCGGGTGCCTGATGAAAACTATGGCCGTGAGATTATGCAGCTCATGTCTATAGGTTTATTTGAGCTCAACATCGATGGTTCTTTGAGACTTTCTGGAGGCGAGCCTATTGAAACCTACACCAATGATGATGTCACCGGCATCGCTAAGGTGTTTACTGGCTATGAGTTCGATTTCACCGGTATCGGTACTACTACAGTCCAAGGAAATTGGGAACTTGCTGATCCGGATTGGGTCCGCAATCCAATGACTTCGAATGTGAATCGTTGGCGTTGGAAGCCTTGGAATGCGGCTGGGGACGCTTTCCATTCTCAGGAAGAAAAGAGTTTCTTGGGTCTAACAATCCCGGCCGGCACTAATGCAGCAGATAGCTTGGCAATGGCCCTCGATCATCTGGTTGCGCACCCCAATGTCGGGCCATTTTTTAGCAAGCAAATGATCCAGCGTTTAGTAACCAGTAATCCCTCTACTTCTTATGTACAAAGGGTTGCTGAAGTCTTTGGAAACAATGGTGAAGGAGTGAGGGGTGATTTACGGGCTGTTTTCAAGGCAATTTTGCTGGATGAAGAGGCCCTATCATCGCAGGGCCTACAGGACCCTACTTTTGGCAAGTTGAGGGAGCCAATGCTTCGTTTTGTTCAGCTTGGCCGTACCTTTAATATGCGATCGGTTAGCGGAGATTGGGACTTGGGCAATGCATCAAACCCATCTTGGGCGTTAGCCCAGTCACCGCTGCGAGCGCCCTCAGTTTTTAATTTTTTCCGGCCGGGATATTTTAGGGCTGGCTCGCAGTCGGCCGACCAAGATTTACTCGCCCCTGAATTCCAGCTGGTTAATGAAACCTCGGTGGCTGGCTATGTTAACTTCATGCATGCGGCAGTTCAGGCAGAATTTTGGCCCTTCGAGGACGTGGAGTTGGATTACTCAACTGAGATGGCTCTCGCAGAAGATAGTGCCAGTTTACTGGCACACTTAGAATTGTTGCTAACGGCCAACCAGCTGACCGATGACGTTCGGGCCACCATACTTAGCGCCTTGGATGACCAGCCCATTTCAGCAACAAGTAGCCAGAACCAGCGGATTACTAAGGTTAGAACGGCGGTATTGCTGATCATGACTTCCAGTGATTACTTGGTTCAGAGATAGGAACGCCTAATGTTCATCGGCAAGAACATAGAATTGTCACGGCGCGCCTTTATTCGTCGCTCGAGCCAATTAGCCGTGATGGGCGCCGCCTCATCGTATGCGTTGGGTTTGGCGAGTATCGGAGAGGCTGCTGCCTTTTCAACGAGCGGAGATTACAAGGCTTTAGTCTGCCTGTTTCTTTATGGCGGCAACGACCATAGCAATACATTAATCCCTTTTGATGCCACAAATTACGCTCGGTACTCTGCAATCCGAGGTGGCGATGGAGAAGGCGGTGGAGGTATAGCCTTGCCCCGTGCCTCTCTTGCGCAGACTGTGCTTAATCCCCGCGATGATCAGGTTCTAACTGACGACCAAGCCTTTGCCTTGGCGCCAACCATGCCCCGCCTCAAACAGAGATTTGATGAGGGCAGACTGGCACCGTTGCTAAATGTGGGGCCATTAATTGCTCCAACGACCCTATCCCAGTACGAAAACGGGACAGTGCCATTGCCTCCTAAGCTCTTCTCGCACAATGATCAGCAGTCTGTCTGGCAAAGCTCTCAAACTGAGGGTGCTCCGACCGGTTGGGGAGGCCGGATAAGCGATCTGGCACTTTCTTCGAACACAAATTCGATGTTCACTGCGATCAATGCTTTTGGCAATTCAGTTTTTTTAAGTGGCCAAGATGCCGTTCCCTACCAAGTCGCACCTCACGGAGCGACTCTCTTTCAGCCGATTAGCGGTAATCCGGGGTTTTTACCCCAAAGCTCTGTTCAAGCACTCGAAACGATATTGCGGTCAGGAGCAGGACATTTTTTCAAGGCTGACTACGCCCATGTAAATGCTCGCTCCATTGAATATGGCAACTTCGTAAACAACGCACTGAACAACTCAAATCTAAAAACGGAATTTCCCGAAGGCAACTTCCTGGCCGCACAACTGCAAGTTGTAGCAAGGCTTATAGCTGCACGAAATCGGCTGGGTGTCACGCGGCAGGTCTTTATGGTCGGCATGGGTGGTTATGACACCCATGACGGATTGATAGGGCAGCACGAAGGACTTCTCGCACAAGTTGATGAGGCATTGGATGCCTTCTATCGCTCAACGGCGGAAATTGGGATTTCGGACAAAGTAACGACTTTCACAGCTTCCGATTTCGGTCGGACTTTGGCCTCTAACGGCGATGGCTCAGACCACGGTTGGGGTAGCCATCATTTCATCTTGGGGGGCGATGTTGAGGGAGGACGGTTTTATGGGCGCGCGCCACATATTTCGGTCGACACAGATGACCAGGTAGGTCAGGGAAGGTTACTCCCAGACATATCGGTAGACCAGTACTCCGCCACTCTTGCCAGTTGGTTTGGAGTTACGCCATCCGAAATGCCATCAGTAGCTCCCAACATCGGCCGTTTTGCTTCTGCTGATCTCGGCTTTATGAAAGAAGGCGTTATTTAGCTTTTCTAAGTGGCAGCTATCGCAAGGCTTTGCTCACGGAGCGGTAGCTTGCTTTGCGTACCCCTCGCATTTCTTGCAGGAGGTTAATATGGATCTTTGGGCAGGTGAGCTGCGGTTAGCATTCGCGGTGTAAGCTTAAAAATAGAGACCTAATTCGCACTTGCCGTGGCGTTCCAATCAAGACATGGCGTCGCAATGGATCGTGCAGAGATCGTTCATGAGAATTTTCGGCGGCGTGTCGGTGAAGGTGACCTGCCACCCGGCGCCCAGCCCGCAGGCCCATTGTCGGTAGAGGAAGCAGTGGCGCTTTATCGCGCCCAATGCCTCAGCCGCGCCCTAGATAGGCAAAGCCGCGCCATGCAGAAGGCGGGGCAGGGCTTCTATACTATCGGTTCATCAGGTCATGAGGGGCTGGCGGCGGTCGCCGCTGCGCTAAGGCCCAGCGATCCGGCCTTCCTTCATTATCGCGACGCGGCATTCCAGATTGCACGAGCGAGCCAGGTTCCCGGGCAAACGCCAACATGGGATCTGCTGCTTTCCTTTGGCTCTTCATCCGAAGATCCGATCAGTGGAGGGCGACATAAGGTGCTGGGATCAAAAGCGCTCAATATCCCGCCGCAAACATCCACTATCGCCTCCCACCTGCCGAAGGCCGTGGGCGCCGCCTATGCGATTGGCGCTGCGCGCCGACACCGGCCAGAGCACGCACAATATGAAGACGATTCCATCGTCTTCTGCTCCTTCGGCGATGCATCGGCCAATCACTCGACGGCGCAGGGCGCGTTTAATTCGGCGCAATGGACTAGCTACCAATCGGTACCCCTGCCCTTGCTGTTTTGCTGCGAAGATAATGGCATCGGTATCTCTACCAAGACACCGCGCGGCTGGATCGCTGCCAATTTCGCTGATCGGCCCGGCATGCGCTATTTCAGCGCAGATGGCCTCGATATATTCGACGCCTTTCGCGTAGCTGGCGAAGCCGCCGAATATGTGCGGCGTCGCCGCAAGCCGGCATTCCTGCATTTGCGCACGATCCGGCTCTATGGGCATGCCGGCGCAGATGTTCCAACCACCTATCTTTCGCGGCTGGAAGTCGAAGGAGAGGAGGCGCAAGACCCGCTGCTTCATTCGGTACGCTTGCTGAAAGAAGCAGGTGCGATGGAGGAGCAAGAGGCGCTTTCAATCTATGATGAAACTTGCGCGCGGGTTGAGCGCGTTGCCGCGCAGGCGATTACTCGTCCTCGGCTGAAGACCGCCAAAGACGTGATGGCCAGCCTGATCCCGCCGCCGCGCGATCATCGTCACAGCGATGGGCTATCTGCAGAGGCTCGCAAGGCTGCATTCGGTAACGATATCAAGGTCATGAAAGAGCTGCAGATCATGTCGCGCCTTATCAACTGGGCGCTGACCGATCTGATGCTGGAGCATAGCGAAATCGCCATGATGGGCGAGGATGTGGGGCGCAAGGGCGGTGTATATGGCGTGACTCAGAAGCTGCAAAAGCGCTTTGGCCCTGGGCGTGTGATCGACACATTGCTGGATGAACAATCGATACTGGGCCTTGCTATTGGCATGGCGCATAACGGCTTTGTCCCCATACCTGAAATTCAGTTCCTGGCTTATCTGCATAATGCAGAGGACCAGCTTCGTGGCGAGGCGGCGACGCTGCCCTTCTTTTCGAATGGCCAGTTCACCAATCCAATGGTCGTGCGCATCGCCGGGCTCGGATACCAGAAGGGGTTTGGCGGGCATTTCCATAATGACAATTCAGTCGCAGTCTTGCGGGACATTCCGGGCCTGATCCTCGCTTGTCCGTCGAATGGAGCCGATGCTGCGCGCATGTTGCGCGAATGTGTGCGACTTGCGCGCGAGGAACAGCGCCTGGTCGTCTTCCTCGAACCAATTGCGCTCTATCCCATGCGCGACCTGCTGGAGGAAAAGGATAGTGGCTGGATGCACATCTATCCTGATCCGACAGAGCGCATTGCGTTTGGTCAGGTCGGTATTGAGGGCGCAGGCAAGGACCTGGCCATCGTCAGCTTCGGCAATGGCAATTACCTGAGCCGCCAGGCGCAACATGACCTTGCCGCAGCAGGGATCGAGGCACGAGTGATCGATACGCGTTGGCTCTCCCCATTACCAAAGGATGCGCTGGCAAAGGCCGTAGAGGGCGCCAAGCGAATACTCGTCGTAGATGAAACACGGCACCACGGCGGCGTGGCCGAGGCGCTCATGGTGCATTTCCACGAGGTGAGCGATGTACCGCTAGCGCGCCTCACCGCCGAAGACAGTTTCATTGCTACCGGCCCAGCCTATGCCGCGACCATGCCCTCTC
>DMWU01000119.1 GCA_003483125.1 Erythrobacter sp.
TGCTGGGAGGGCCGGAAGGACCGGGTTTCCTCTGCCGTCCACTCGACGGGGGTGCCCTGCGGTGAGAGTTTTTCACCTCCCTCCCCTTCGACGAGCTCAGCCTCATCGTAAAACGCTTCGTCGCGAACCGAATACCACCCTTCATATTGATCAAGATAAAGGTCGCCAGCGGCCTCCATACGTCGCCATAGCTCAACGCTGGCGGCATGGTGACGAGGCTCGGTAGTACGCACGAACTCCGAATAGGAAATGTTGAGCTTCTCACACATCTCGCGAAAATAACCCGACATCTCGTCAGCGAGATCAATTGTTTCGCGGCCCGCCTTGCGTGCAGTCTGGTCCATTTTGAGACCGTGCTCGTCGGTTCCAGTGATAAAACGTACATCGCGTCCGCGCGCACGTTGGAAACGGGCCATCGCATCGGTCGCAATACCTTCATAGGCATGGCCAATATGAGGGCGACCATTGGGATAGTTGATCGCAGTAGTGATATAAAATGGTTCAGGCATCGGCGCGCTCGCTAGCCTCCGCAGCGCGCGCAAGCAAGCTCCCGATTTCGATGACGAGTAGGCCTGGATCGAAATTATATGTTGGCGCCTGTGCGGCGAGCTCTACCAGCGCCACATGGGTCTCTATCAGAGCGCCTTGGCGTACGCCTTGCGATTGCTCAGCCTCCCTCGCAACAATAATACGCGCCAGATCAAGTGTTGACTGTATGCGCGCCCTATCAGCTCTGTTGCCGATGCCCGCAGAGAGCCTGCCTCTCAATGATAGTGATGGATCGCCCTGCACGACGATCTCTTCCATCAACTTGGCAATTGGTCCCAGATCTCTCTCAAGGAACTTTTGAGCTGCGCCAAAAGATCCCCCGGCTGCGGCTATTGCTGCCCTTACCGCCTCTGGCTCTGCATCATGTAAACTTTCGCGCAACATTCCCTCAATCTCTTCATCTTTGAGCGCTTCAAACCGCAATGTGCGACAGCGTGACCGAATTGTCGGCAACAAACGCGAAGGACGATGGGCCACCAAAATAAAGAATGTGCCTTTTGGCGGTTCTTCGAGGCTTTTCAGGAGCGCATTTGAAGCGGAAGTCTCAAGATCGTCTGCTGGATCGATGATAATCACTCGACGCGCGCCCAGCGTCGGCCGCATTGTGAGGCGCTGCTGCATGGCCCTTATTTGAGCGACCGCGATATTGCGCTTTACCTGATAAGATTTGCCGTCCTGCTTCTTCTTCTCCTCGTTATCATCCTTTGGTAAATGCGTAAGAACGATAATGTCAGGGTGATCGCTATTGGGCTGGGGAACGCCCGCTTCCGCCACCAGTTCACGCGCAGCCGATAACGCAAATTCGCGCTTACCCAGACCTGCCTTTCCGGCGAGAATCCAGCCGTGGTGCATTCGCTGGCCAGCGATGGCGTCACGCCATACACGCCGAGGCCTGGTGTGGTTGGGCCAATCCATCGCTTAACGCTCAAGCAGCGGCTTCACCGCGCCAATGACGCGTTGATGAACTTCCTGAGAAGTGCCAGTCCCATCAATAATCGCGTAACCTTCAGGATCGGCTTCAGCGTAGCTTCGAAAAGCACGCGCAACCTCACGATGATACTCATCGTCACGCCTGCCTATTGCATCGGATGAGCCATCATCCCGTTCGGCAGGTCGTTGAGCAATGGTATTCTCATCCAGTTCGATCAAAATGACCAGATCTGGCCGCAGCCCTCCACTACCAATCTCATGCAGTTGCTTGATAACCGCATCGCCTAGCCATCTCGCTGCACCTTGATACGCCCGGCTCGAATCAACGAAACGGTCGGTAACAACCCATTCGCCGCCCTCAAGCGCCGGCAAAATTCTGTTCGCAACGTGATCGGATCGGGCCGCTGCGAATAGCAGCGCCTCGGCCTCCGCTCCCCAAATCTCGCCGGGTGGGTCAAAGAGCAATTCCCTGATCGCCTCTGCGCCAGGCGTACCCCCAGGCTCGCGTGTAACAACCACCTCGATACCTTTTTGCCGCAATGCTTCTGCAAGCAAGCGCGCCTGTGTGGATTTCCCGGTTCCGTCCCCGCCTTCAAGAGCAATGAAGCAGCCGCGCGTCATATGATCCAACCAATCAACCCGTTCCAAATGCGTCGAAAAAAGCCAGCTTTCTCGACATTGTCTTTGGCCGACAGAGGAACACGCGACGGAGGCATGCCTTCGACCAAAATTTCAAGTTCAGCGACCTTCGTGCCCGCTGTAACCGGAGCACGCAAGGGGCCATCATAGTGTATGCGGAATTTGATGTCGGGATTGGCACCTAGTGGAACTGTTACCGATCGAGGCATGTTACCTGCCAAGGAGACTTCTCTGATCGTACCGTTCTGAACCCTCGCCTTGATGCCTTGCAGATCTTCACCACGGAGATGTCTAACCTCAAATGCAGCAAAGCCCCATTCTATCAAGGCACGAGCAGCACGGTCTCTGGCTCTTGCGCTTTCCGCGCCGGCAACAACCATCATCAACCTACGATCGTCACGCTCAGCAGATCCGAGAAAGCCAAAGCCCGCCTGATTGGTAAAGCCAGTCTTGATCCCATCCGCTCCTTCAATCCTTCCAAGCAAGGGATTGTAGTTGCGCTGCGTTATTCCTCCGAAGGTCATTTCCTCTAGACCAAAATAGCTCGCATAGAAGCCAGGATGGTGCTTGATAAGCGCATCACCCAACTTCACCAGGTCCCTTGCTGTAACAAAAGTACGACCTTCATCGGGCCACCCATTTGGCGTGCCGAAATGCGAGTTACGCATGCCAATCGCACGGGCGTTGGCATTCATCTGCGCAACCCAATTCGATACCGATCCTGATGCCCCTTCGGCCAGAAC
>DMWU01000085.1 GCA_003483125.1 Erythrobacter sp.
TAGCGCCCAGCTTCCCGAGCACCGCATGGGCCGCCTCAAAATCCTGCTCTGCCCAAAGGGGATGGTTGTGCGTCATCGCCTCGCCCCAATAGGCCATCACGAAATCGGGATCGGCTGCCTGCGCCTCGCGAAATGCCTCCGCAGCCCGCGGATATTCGAAATTGTGCAGCAGTGCGAGGCCGCGAAGGAATGGTCCTTGCGCCGCTTCATCGGCGCTGGTTTCCATCACCATATATTCGGTGCCGACCTGCTCTGGCGAGGTGGCCTCGCTCTCGTTATGATCAGGATGTGCAAGCAAAGGCGTTGCAAAAGCCAATGCAGCGATAGCCAGTGGCAGTGTTTTCATGGTTCCCCTTCCCTCCGATATAATGGCGCGCGGATGAGAGAGAATGCAAGCCCGCGCTAGTCGAGACCCTTCACGATCTCTTCAACCATCTTCTTGGCATCGGAAAGCAGCATCATTGTCTGGTCCATGTAGAACACGTCGTTATCGACGCCGGCATAGCCCACGCCGCCCATGCTACGCTTGATGAAGAAGACCTGCTTGGCCTTGTCCACATCGAACACGGGCATGCCATAGATCGGGCTGGACTTGTCGGTCTTGGCCGCAGGGTTCACCACGTCATTCGCCCCGATGATGAAGGCGACATCGCATTGCGCGAATTCGCTATTGATGTCCTCCAGCTCAAAAACTTTGTCATAAGGCACTGCTGCTTCGGCCAGCAGCACATTCATATGGCCGGGCATGCGACCTGCAACGGGGTGGATCGCGAACTTGACCTCCACGCCCTTCTCTTCAAGCAAATCACACATTTCGCGCAATGCATGCTGCGCCTGTGCCACCGCCATGCCATAACCAGGGATGACGATAACCTTCTCCGCCTGTTCAAGCATAAACGCGGCGTCATCTGCACTGCCCTGCTTATAGGGGCGCTGTTCACCGCCTCCGCCGGACTGTGCGCCGTCTTCGGCGCCAAAACCGCCAGCAATCACGCTGATGAAGCTGCGGTTCATCGCACGACACATGATGTAGCTGAGAATTGCGCCTGACGAGCCGACCAACGCACCAGTTATGATCATCGCCGTATTACCCAGAGTGAAGCCCATCGCAGCAGCTGCCCAGCCCGAGTAGCTGTTCAGCATCGAAACGACGACAGGCATATCTGCCCCGCCAATAGGGATGATCAGCAGGAAGCCGATGGCGAAGGCCAGTAGCGTGATCCACACGACCAGCATACCCTCGCCCGCGCCGCCTGCACCCGAGATGGCATAGGCACCAACCAGCCCGATAATGGCGAGCAGGGCACCCAGATTGATGACATGGCGCATGGGTAACAGGATAGGCGCACCGCTCATCCGGCCTGAAAGCTTGAGGAACGCGATGACAGAGCCCGAGAAGGTGATCGCACCTATTGCTATACCCAGTCCCAATTCGATCCGGCTAGCGAGAAAAATTTGCCCAGCAGCATCGGTAATCCCAAAGGCACCGGGGTTAAGCCATGCAGCGAGGCCCACCAGCACGGCCGCCATACCCACCAGCGAATGGAAGGCAGCGACCAGTTCCGGCATCGCAGTCATTGCAATACGGCGCGCGATGGTGAAGCCGACGATGCCGCCAAGGAATATCGCAATCCCGATTTCGGCAATATTGGCAATGTCATGCGTTACCAGTGTGGTGATGACTGCAATCAACATGCCCAGCATGCCAAAGCGATTGCCTGCTCGGCTGGAGCTGGGTGAACTAAGACCGCGCAGCGCAAGGATAAAGAGCACGCCAGCGACTAGATATGCGATGGCGACCCACGGGTTCGCCGCGGCGCCATTGGCCGCACTTGCGAGGAAGGAGAGCATTACTTCTTCTCCTTCTTCTTATACATGGCGAGCATTCGCTCTGTGACCGCAAAGCCACCGAAAATGTTCACACTCGCAAGCGCGACGCCAATCAGGCCTAGCCATTTTGCAATGTCACTCCCGGCCTCGGCACTCGCAATCAGCGCCCCGACAATGATCACCGATGAAATCGCATTGGTCACCGCCATTAGCGGGGTGTGTAACGCCGGTGTGACGGACCAGACGACGTAATAGCCAACGAAACAGGCCAGCACGAAGATCGAGAGGATCGAAATAAAGTCCATGGCCTATCCCTTCAGCCTCTCATTGACGATCTCACCACCCTTGGTCAGGCGCACCGCGTCTCCGATTTCCTCATCGAGTACAGGCTTGCCTTCTTCCTTGTCCCAAAAGGCGGAAAGGAAATTGTACTGGTTACGCGCGAACAGCGCCGATGAGTCAGCAGCAAGATGGCTCGCCGTATTCGAATAGCCCATGATGAATACGCCGTGGCGCTCTACGACCTCATCAGCTCTTGAACCTTCGACATTTCCGCCCTGCGCAACCGCAAGGTCAAAAATCACGCTGCCAGGTTTCATGGTCGCAATCTGCGCATCGCTAATCAGCTGCGGCGCTGCCTGGCCCGGGATGAGCGCTGTCGTGATCACGATATCCTGCTTCGCAATATGGCCGGAAACCAATTCAGCTTGAGCCTTCTGGTATTCTTCGCTCATCTCGGTGGCATAGCCGCCACTGCCTTCACCCTCGATACCCTCGACTTCTTCCACAAAGATCGGCTTGGCCCCGAGTGAGAGGATTTGCTCTTTGGTTGCGCTTCGAACGTCAGTGGCTGAGACTTGCGCGCCCAACCTGCGAGCCGTTGCGATTGCCTGCAATCCAGCAACACCCACACCCATTACGAATACGCGCGCTGCCTGGACCGTTCCCGCAGCCGTCATCATCATGGGAAATGCACGGCCATATTGGTCAGAAGCAGCGATTACAGCCTTATAGCCTGCAAGGTTTGACTGACTGGAAAGCACATCCATGCTCTGCGCGCGTGTTATACGCGGCATGAACTCCATCGAGAGAGCTTCAAAGCCGGCCTTCGCATAGGCCTCTACGCGCTCATTCTCGACGAATGGATCGAACAGTGCGGCGACCCACGCGCCGGCCTTTGCCCCCTGTAACGTCATGACGTCAGGTGCCTGTATGCCCAGCACGATATCAGCGTCCTTCACTGCGTCTTGTGCAGGGCAAACCTCGGCACCCGATTCCTGATAGTCTTTGTCGGAGATAGACGCTGCATCGCCCGCACCGGATTCGACTGAGACATTGGCCCCGAGGGCGACGAATTTACGCACTGTTTCAGGTGTCGCGGCAACGCGATGCTCACCTTCGGCGCGTTCTTTCAATACAGTGATTTTCAAGGTTTTTTGAGCTCAATCTGCGATCAGCATTATTACGATCATGGTGATGATCGCAATCGTTGGTACAGACCACTTCAAAAGGGTTAGGAAGCTGCCGTAAGTGCTTTCTGCAGCTTTCATGTCTTGCGATGCCATTTATCCAAATCCCTCACATCAAATTATGCGTTTGAGTTTGTTTATCGCGCAATCATCGCGACCTCAAGGTGTGGCATGGCATCTTCCGACCCAAATATTAGCCTTAATTTGTTCTTTACCCATTTTCGCTAGACTAGGATTCCGTACCAGATTGGGAACCAGAAGATGGCGATGGCGGAAGACGACCAGCAATTGCTGATGCTGATCGATGATGAACCGGCGCAATGCCGGCTTATTTCCGCGATTGCGGCGCGCGAGGGATGGCGCACAATCACGGCCGGCGATTCTGAAACCGCGGTCGCGATTCTGGGTACGCGTGATGGTATGCGCCTGTCAGCTATTATCCTCGATCAATGGGTTCCTGGTGATGATACTTGCGAACTGATTGCAGAGCTCAAGAGCCGTCGTCCCAAACTGCCGATATTAATGCTCACTACCAGCGCTTCGCCTGCACTTGCAGTGGATGCCATGCGCGCAGGGGCAACAGACTATCTAATCAAACCTGTCTCGCCCGACCGGTTGATGGACGCATTGCGAGCCGCCACGCAGAAAGAGGCTCCGAGCGACGAGCTGCAACCATTGGCGGAAAAGATGCCTGTCGCGTTGGACTTCGATGCCATGATCGGCACTGATCCCAAATTCCGAACGGCCTTGGCGCAAGCAGCCAAGGCGGCACGCGGTCACGCCAACGTCTTGCTCGAAGGGGAAAGCGGTACGGGCAAGGAAATGGTCATCCGCGCGATGCATGCTGCATCACCGCGCGCTAAAGCCCCTCTGCGCATAATCAATGTGGGCGGCGTTCCGGTAAATTCCGTTGAATCGGTTCTATTCGGTCATGAGCCTAACGCATTCCCAGGTGCCTTTGATCGCCAGATCGGCGCTTTCCAGCAATGCGATGGCGGAACGCTGGTGCTGGACGAAGTCAACCGACTTACGACAGACATGCAGCAGCGCCTGATCGAGACCCTAATTTCTGGCATCGTCCGCCCGACCGGCGCATCGCATGGCTTTCGCGTGGACGTGCGCCTCTTCTGCGCCAGCGATTATCCAGTCGAGCAGCTTGTGGCCTCGGGTCATTTCGACGCAGACTTGCTCGAGCTCATAACACCGACAAAGATAGTCTTGCCCCCGTTGCGCGAACGCACGGGCGATATCGCCGGATTGACGCGCCATTTCCTTGCCCGCATCGGTGAACAGCCCGGATTGAGGCATCTTTCGATTGCCGATTCCGCGCTTTCCCTGTTGGCTTCTTACGATTGGCCGGGAAATGTACGCCAGCTGCAGGCGGTTCTTTTCCGCGCGGCGGTACATTGCGACAATCAGTCGCTAACCGCCGAAAGCTTCCCACAATTGCGCGAGTTGCTAGGCGAGATGCAGGAATCGAGCAATCCGCAGCATGAAGGCGTAGGCGTGATGCTCTACACCGATGATGGCAACCTGCGCCCCCTGGACCAAATCGAAGCCGATGTGATCCGGCTCGCGATCGGGCACTATCGCGGCCGCATGACCGAAGTTGCACGGCGTCTGGGCATTGGGCGCTCTACGCTCTATCGTAAGCTCTCCGACTTGGGAATTGGTGACGCTGCCTAAAGCTCTTGCCGCCGGTCTGCCCGGTTCCTTTTGCTAATGAATGGCTAGATTGAATGGCAAGACCTGTATCGTAACTGGCGGGGCTCAAGGCATCGGACGCGCAATTTGCGAGGCCTACGCACGCGAAGGCGCGAAGGTAATTCTGACAGACAAGTGCATTGATGCTGGCCAACAGGCGGCCAAAGAGATCGGTTGCGAGTTCGTCGAGCTCGATGTGCGTGAGGAAAGTCATTGGGAGCGGATCTCAAAACGCTATCCGCAGATCGATGTATTGGTAAATAATGCCGGGATTACGGGTTTCGAGGATAGTCCGGGTCCGCACGATCCTGAAAATTCATCACTGGAAGATTGGCGTGCGGTCCATGCTGTTAACAATGACGGGACCTTTCTTGGCTGCAGATATGCGCTGAAAGCGATGAAGGCGGCAGGAAACGGATCAATCATCAATATGTCTTCTCGCTCCGGCTTGATCGGTATTCCCGGTGCTGCCGCCTACGCGGCTAGCAAGGCAGCGATACGAAACCACACAAAATCTGTTGCGCTTTATGCCGCCCAGCAGGGGTGGAAGATCCGCTGCAATTCAATCCACCCCGCCGCAATCCTCACTCCGATCTGGGATGCAATGCTGGGCGATGGTCCGGATCGTGACGAGAAGATGGCAACCCTGGTGGCCGACACACCACTCAAAAGATTTGGCACAGTCGAAGAGGTCGCCGCCATGTGCGTTTACCTCGCGAGTGACGAGAGCTCTTACACAACCGGCGTCGAATTCACGCTGGATGGCGGCCTCTTAGCTGGCTCTGCTGCGTCGCCGGGATAGGCTGCAAGAGATGCGCCGGACAAACTGAGCAATCGCTGCTGCCAAATCCGGACAAAGCAGGCCGGAACTTCCCGGTTCCAAGCAATTGACTGACTATCTCGCATTCGCTTCCGCCAGGTATGGCGAGTGCCTCAATATGCGCTGCCCGCGTCGTTAGTTCATCGACATGCCAGCGGATCGGCTTGTCCTTGCGAAAATGGCGGGAGAGACGCGCCCCTATACCTCCGGGTCCCGTAGCGCTTCCTGCATAGACCAGAGGGCCCTGCAACTTGGCTGCACCCAATGCTTTGCGGCTGAACACAACCGGTTCAGCCATTTCGATCAGCAAGGCATAGGCGCCCGCTTCGTCGCCTAACTCCGAAATATTTGCCGCGCTTGCGAATGTGGCATCGGGAAAGATTTCGCGCAGTTGGTCGACAACTCCACCCATCAAAGCGGTGGAAGTTCGGCAAAATCTGTCAGCGCCGCATCGCGCATGCCGCGCCAGACATTGCGCGCCTGCACCGTCTCGGAAACATCGTGCACGCGGAGCCATTGCACGCCTGCATTCAGTCCGGCCACGGCAAGCATCAGGCTGCCGCCCAGCCGCTCATGCGCGCCGGCCTCATTCGACAAGGCACCGATCACGCGCTTGCGGCTGGCACCCAACAGCAATGGCTGGCCCAAAGCATGGAACAAAGGCAGCGCGTTGATCAGTGCCAGGTTGTCAGCCACCGATTTGCCAAAGCCGATACCCGGATCGAGGATGATCTTCTCGCGCGAAATTCCCGCAGCAACAGCAGCATCTCGCCGTTCGGCCAGCCAGTCAAATACGTCTAGCACAACATTGTCATATGCCGCGTCTGCATGCAGGTTTTCCCCATCTCCAGGGGCGTGCATCAATATTACGGGGCATCCTGAATTGGCGACCAGTTCCGCGCTGCGCGGATCATGACGCAGGGCTGAAACATCATTCGCCACATGCGCGCCAGCCGCCAAGGCCGCCTCCATCACGCCCGCGCGGCGTGTATCGACGCTGATCGCCGCACCCATTCCGGCGCAGTATTCCACGGCTGGAAGCNCGCGGTCTTTCTCATCGCCTTCCCAGGTTGCTGCAGTACCCGGGCGCGTGCTCTCACCGCCAATGTCTATGATCGCCGCACCAGCCTCTAGCATGGATGAGGCATGCGCCCTGCCCGCCTCTGGATCGTCGAGGAACTCGCCGCCATCAGAGAAACTGTCTGGCGTGACATTAAGGATGCCCATTACCTGCGGCTGGTCGAGGCGGATTGTACGCGTACCAAGCTCAAGCGGTTCATGTACTTTCGCGAGATTGGCCCATTGTTCGCGCGCCTGCTCGCGCACGGTTTCGGGCAATTGCTCGATCACACCATCGATCGTATCGGGTGCAGCAAGCCAGCGCCCCGCAACCTTGACCCCTTTGCGCAATGTCAGTGCAAAGCGATGCGCATAGACCATCCCGCCTGCCAGACGGATGGCATTGCCCTCTTCATGCTGCGGACTCGGCGCACAGCCGATTGGGCGAATGTAAATGCGGTTGCTCATCTATCTACCTTCAAGCCGCGTCTCTCGGCAAAAGCGACACATGCGACATAGTCTAAAGAATAAAATCTGGTCGGGCGCGGTGATAGACAAGTGGCTGTTGAGGGTGAAGAAAAATGCGCTCATTCGCGGGGGATTAGCGCGGAAGGGGCGTGTAGGACAGACGTGACGTTAAACCATTCTCGTGATCGCGCCTCAAACAGGTGCAAGACAGGCGAACATTCATGCGGCATAGATCGAAAATTGTGATAGGCGCGTGTGAATTGAGGTTTAGGGGGTAAGGAATGGAGTGCACATTATGCGGCACAGAGGTCGCAGAAGGTAGCACGCATTGCACCAATTGCGGCGCAGAATTGCAAACTGATGTGGCAACCGAAACGTCATTGTCAGATGGTGAAGCAGGCAAGTTGCAGGTAGCATCGGGCTGCCTCGTCCTGCTCTTCTCGATATTCACAATGCCGATCAAGACCGCAAACATGGCTGCGCATGAACTGCGCCAGATCGCTAAGGCGGGTGCGCTCGAAACCGACAAGGACTTCCCGCACCTGTTTTGGTGCAAGGCAATGTTGCCGATCGTCGCGACAGCCCTTTCCGCCCTTGTGTTTCTTGGCGTGCTTGTTTTCGCCGTTATCACGGGAGGCATTGTAGGCCTGATTGTTGGCCTTGTACCCGCAAGCCTCGCATTGGTCTTCACCGACTGGTTCATCATGATCGTTGGAGAGTATCTGGTGATCAAGGTCGTCAGTGGTCGTTATTACACGCAGAAGATCAAAGAAGCCGACAAAGAAAGCGGGTAAGAATAGCCACGAGCCGATTCTGGATCACTTCATCGAGTGCCTCCAAAACTCTTAGGGGCTATTCTGATCGGGCCGAATTCGTATTCTGCCCAGGCAACGGTTGATCGAAGCCCGAACTCAATCCTCGGTCGCGAGTAGATATAGCTGCCGCGCAGCGTCGATAGGCTTAACGTCGCCATCGACCTCATAATGCCAGAAGGTCCAGCCATTGCAGCTAGGCGCGCCCTGCAATTCCTTGCCCAGCCCATGGATTGATCCGGTCTGCTTTTCGTAAATCAGCGAGCCATCGGCGCGAACCTTGGCCACCCAGCGGCGCTTCTTGTCGAACACTTCGGTGCCCGGTTTGAGATAGCCGTTCTCGACCAATGCGCCAAAGGCGACGCGCGGTGCCGCCTTCTTGCTCTGCATGGTTTCAAGCGAACTCTCATCGAGCGGCAGCTCTTTCTCGATCCGTTTGAGGGCAACGTCGCGGTAGAAATCCTCGCGCTCGCAGCCAATCCATTCACGGCCCAAACGCTTGGCAACCGCGCCGGTCGTGCCCGTGCCGAAGAACGGGTCTAGGACGACATCGCCCTTCTCGGTCGTCGCTAGCAATACACGATAGAGCAGCGCCTCCGGCTTCTGCGTCGGGTGCGCCTTGCTGCCATTATGCTTCAGCCGTTCTTGGCCGGAGCAAATGGGCAGCACCCAATCGCTGCGCATCTGAAGCTCGTCATTCAGCGTCTTCATCGCACGATAGTTGAACTGGTACTTGGCCTTCTCACCCATGCTGGCCCACAGCAAAGTCTCATGCGCATTGGTAAAACGCGTGCCCTTGAAATTGGGCATGGGGTTCGATTTGCGCCAGACGATATCGTTAAGGATCCAGAAGCCCAGATCCTGCAAGATCGCGCCAACGCGATAGATATTGTGATAGCTGCCTATGACCCATAGCGAGCCATCGGGCTTGAGCACCCGGCGAGCCTCAGTGAGCCACGCACGCGTAAATTCATCATAGGCACAGAAGCTGTCGAACTGGTCCCAGTGATCTGTAACCGCGTCTACCTGGCTGCCGTCGGGGCGATTGAGGTCGCCGCCCAACTGCAGATTATAGGGCGGCTCGGCGAATACGCAGTCAACGCTGGCGTCGGGCAAGCTACGCATGGCTTCCACGCAATCGCCATCAAGAATCTGCCCAATCGGCAGGTCTTGCGTGATTTTCACAGCAGTTTTTGCGCGCGCTGCGCGCGTATTCGTGGTCTCCATGACCGCCATCAAGCTGTCCCCTCGTGTGAACTTATCCACAGGGTGAGTCCTAGAGGACTCTGCGTCAAGCATAAATCATGGAGCAATATGGTTAACGCGCCGTTAGCGAAGAAAGAACAAAAAGAGTCTTTCACAAGATGTTGAGTCTCAAGCGATTCCAAAGACTCGATATGATGGGGTGTTGCGCAGAAGACTCGATCTGGGATTTTTATCCCAGCAAGAGTGCGGTGTTGGCGACAAAGACCAGCAACAGCAAGGAAGCCATCACCCGACCGATCGTCTTTGCCCTCGCCAAGAGCAATAGCAGCGCCACAGCGGTGATCACCAACAGCACGATTTCATAGGTCAGGAGGCCGGCAGGAACGGGCACCGGCGCGATTACCATGGTTGCCCCGCCAATCAGCAGTATATTGTAGATATTCGATCCAACCACATTGCCCAGCGCAAGGCCCGGCTTGCCCCGCAATGCAGCCGCAATCGATGCGGCGAGTTCTGGCAGGCTCGTACCAACCGCGACCAAGGTCAGACCAATCACTGTCTCACTCACACCCCAGAGGCGTGCGAGGTCAATCGCCCCTGTCACCAGCAGGTTGCCGCCACCCACCAGCAGCGCCAGGCCCAGGACAAACGCGAGGATGGCCCAATGCGTCGCCATCGCGGCCTCATAATCGTCGACCTCGTCAGTCTCGCGAGGATGGTAATAGCGCCAGTAAATATAGGTCATGATCGCAGCCAGCAGCCCAATACCGATCCAGACAGAGCCAATTTGCACCGCCGTTATTCCCCACAACAGCAATGACGCGAGCAGTGCCACTACGGCGTCGCGCTTACCGGTGCCGGTTAACGAGATTGGCATGACCAGTGCCGCGACGCCCAAAATCAGCAATGTATTGGCGAGGTTCGATCCCACCACATTGCCCCAGGCAAGCTGCGGCGATCCCAGTATTGCAGCCTCTACTGAGGCAACCATCTCTGGCATCGAAGTGGCAAAGCCCACGATTACGAGGCCGGTGACGAGGTGCGATACGCCCAGCCGTCGCGCAATTCCCACCGAACCGCGCACGAGCAGCTCGCCACCAACGGCAAGACTAATCAGGCCAAGAACGCTCAAGATGATCGAATTAAGCATGCGGGCGTGCGCTTAGCGGGTTTGCGCGCTAGAAAAGTGCCAATTGTGCGACTGGCGCAAAGCTTTGCCGATGCAACGCCGTCGGGCCGTATTGTCGCAACGCCTCCATATGTTCGCGTGTCCCATAGCCTTTATTACGTTCCCAACCATATTCCGGATGCATTTGCGCAGCTTCCAGCATCAGGCGGTCGCGCCATTGCTTGGCTATAATAGAGGCGGCGGAGATCGCGGGTTCTATCCCGTCACCACCCACTATGGCACGCGCGGGCCAGCGCCAATCACCGCAGCGTCCAGCCGGCGTAGCATTGCCATCGATGATCACCTCTTCCGGATCAGCGCCCCGTTTTTGCACCAATTCCGCAACCGCCCGTGTCATCGCCAGCATGGTTGCGGCGAAGATATTGATCCGGTCAATCTCCTCGACCTCGGCAATTCCGACCGCCCATTGGCAGCTTTCGCGAATCTCTTCGTTGAGAATTGCGCGGCGCTGAGCAGAAATCTTCTTGGAATCATCGAGGTTTTGCGGGTAGTTCTCGCCCAGCAAAACCGCAGCGGCCACTACCGGGCCTGCCAGCGGGCCACGGCCGGCTTCGTCCACACCAAAGACGGCTGGCGTATTGAAGAAAGCAGATTTTGGAGGTGATGCCGCCATGTTCAACAAGTCAAAAACTATGCTGACTTTATCCCTAGCGACCGTGGCTCTGGCAAGCTGTGGCGCAAGCTCAGATGTGGATACCGGTGACGGCGAAGCGCGCGTCACGAGCATTTCGAGTGAAGAACACGGTACCTTCAACAGACCATGGGCGGCAGATTTCATTCCCGGCACCTCTGTGCTGGTCGTCACCGAGAAGGGCGGCCAGGTGAAGGCCTATGACACGGCTACGGGCGAGGTCATGGATATCACTGGCGCACCTAATGTCGATTTTGGCGGCCAGGGTGGCCTTGGCGATGTTGCATTCCTCAAAAGCGAGGCTGGCGCAGAGATCGGCACGCGTACAATCTATCTTACTTGGGCAGAAGCAGGATCGGGCGATACGCGCGGTGCCGTGATGGGCAAGGGCGTGCTCGATTGCACAGGCGATGATGGCTGCGCCATCCGCGACCTTGAGGTCGTCTGGCAACAGACGCCCAAGGTTACGGGGCGCGGACACTACTCGCACCGAATCGCTTTCGCTCCCGATGGCGAGCATCTGTTCCTGACCAGCGGCGACCGCCAGAAAATGGAACCCGCGCAGGACAATACGAACACGATCGGTACTATCGTCCGCCTGAACCTGGACGGTAGCACCGCGCAGGGTAATCCCTTTGCCGACCAAGGCAGCCCGACCGACCAGATTTGGTCATACGGCCATCGTAACCTGCTGGGCATTGCCTTCGACACGGAAAGGCAACTTTGGGATGTCGAGCATGGTCCCGCAGGCGGGGACGAGCTGAACCTTGTAAAGCCAGGGCAGAATTACGGCTGGCCTACCGTTTCTGACGGCGAACATTACAATGGCGATCCCATCCCCGATCACGATACTGCTCCATCATTCGCCAAATATGCAATCACATGGACCCCGGTCATCGCGCCTGGCGACATGATAGTTTATCGCGGCGACCTCTTCTCTGGCTGGAAGGGCGACGCCCTGATCGCGGGCATGGCATCGCGCGGTCTTGTGCAGGTCGAGCTGGATGGAGAGCAGGCGAACGAGATTGCACGACATGACCTTGGCGAGCGTATCCGCGCTGTGGTGGAAGGCCCCGATGGTGCGCTATGGGTGCTTGAAGATGGAGAAGAGGCCAAGCTGCTGAAGCTCACGCCTGCAAACTGGGCGGGTCATTGTTTAGTCGCCCAAAGCGATTTTAGCATCGACAGTGCATTGCTGCGCGCCTAAGCGCGCGGCGCGATGCCGAGCATTATACCCTTGTCCCAAGTGGCACCTGAACTGATCGAGCAATTGCTTGATCGGGCATTCGGGTCTGATCGCCATGCACGCACTGCATATCGCATCCGTGAAGGGCTGGACTGGCTGGAGAGGCTGAGCTTCGCCGCGCTTGACGATAACGATATGCTGGCGGGCACAATACAATGCTGGCCGGTCGCGCTCACCGATCCGGAAGGCAGGCATCATCCAATGCTGATGGTAGGCCCGGTCGCCGTATTGCCGGAAATGCAAGGCGAGGGATATGGCAATGCGTTAATGCTAGCCATGCTGGAAGCGGTCGAAGGCACTCAGCCCAGATCTGCAATCCTTCCGCAGGTGATGATCGGCGATCCGGAATATTACGGCCGCTTCTTCAGCTTCCTAGCCGAGCACACCAGGGGATGGGATTGTCCCGGCCCGCACGATCCGGCGCGCCTGCTGCTGCGTTCTGCCAATCCGGCCATCCTGCCGGAGCGCGGCATGCTTGGTCCATGGCAGCAGGACTTGGCGAATTAAGCTGCATCTGGCAGGGCACTCATCCGCAATGCCCTACCAACCACCACCCTATCTTGCTGAATTGACGCTTGAAGCGATTGCCGATCAGGTCGCGACGCGTAAATTGCCGCCGGTCGAAGACTGGGCGCCGCAGCGACGGGGCGATAGCGAAATGCGCATCCAGGCGGATGGCAGCTGGTTGCACCAAGGCTCACCGATCAAACGCGACGCCATGGCACGAGCATTTTCCGGCCTACTGACGCGTGACAAAGAGGGACAGCATTGGCTCGTTACCCCGTTTGAGAAACTCTCGATCGAAGTTGCGGACGCGGCATTCATCGCTACCGATGTCGCACGCAAAGGTGACGATCTTGTATTCCGTCTGAATACGGATGAGCTGGTGGTGGCCGGAGCGGATCACAGGCTGCTCGCGCGCGGAAATGTCGAGACACCCGCGCTCTATCTGCATGTGCGGCGCGGGTGCGAGGCGCGGCTCAACCGCAGCACCTACCAGCAATTAGCCGAGATCGCCCTTGAAGATGGCGATGATTGGCGCTTGCAAAGCGGGGGCGAGCAATTCTCGCTTATGCCCGAAGCATGAGCCTGTTCGATCGCCTTTCTATCGCACTTGAAGAGGGCCACTCCCGGGAAGTTGGCGGGTTGATGAGCGATGCCCACTTTGCCGAGGCCGAGCGCTCGACAAAGGCTGCAGTACTGATTGCCATTACCGATCGCGACGAACCAGGTGTCATCCTGACCCAGCGGCCCAACAATATGCGCGACCATCCCGGTCAGGTTGCCTTCCCGGGCGGCAAGCTGGATGAAGGAGAAGACTCCATTGCCGCTGCGCTGCGCGAGGCGGAGGAAGAACTGACGCTCGATCGATCGCTTGTAAGGCTGGTGGGGACAACCGATCGATACCAGACCGGCACAGGCTTCGATGTTACTCCTGTCTTGGGCGTCGTGCCGCCCGACTTAAAGCTCTCAGCCAATCCTCAAGAGGTAGAAGCATGGTTCGAAGCACCGCTTTGGCTATTGCTCGACCTAAATAGCTGGCAGGAACACGAGGTTTTCTGGCGCGGAAGTATGCGCAAATATCTCGAATTGCATTATGAGGGGTTCCGGATCTGGGGCGTCACCGCGGCAATCATTGCCAATCTGGCGCGCCGGATCGATGCTGGGGGGCTGTTCGATGCACGCTAAGTTAAGGGAAGCAGACTGGGTGCAGCGTGCTGGTCTGCACGCGCTTACCGATGCCCTGGGCGCCGAGAATATCCGCTGGGTCGGCGGCGCAATCCGTGACAGCCTGCTGGGTGTCGACGTCAATGATGTCGATTGCGCGACCACATTACTGCCCGACGCCGTGATTGATCGTTGCCGCGAGGCCGGTATCCGCACGGTTCCAACAGGCATAGATCATGGCACAATCACCGCAATCCTCGATGATGGCCCGGTAGAGGTCACCACACTACGGCGCGACATCAGCACCGATGGCAGGCGCGCGACAATCGCCCTCGCCACTGACTGGCGCGAAGATGCAGCACGGCGCGATTTCACCATCAACGCGCTTTATGCTCATCCCGAAACGCTGGAAATCTCGGACTACTTTGGCGGGCAAGATGATCTGGAGGCGCGGCGCGTGCGTTTCATTGGAGACGCTTCCGCGCGCATCCGTGAGGATCACTTACGCATTCTGCGCTATTTCCGGTTCCAGGCGCGGTTTGGTTCGGAACTGGATCCTGAGGCAGAGGCTGCTTGCAGCGATCTGGCCCAAACGCTCAAAGGCCTGAGCCGCGAGCGCGTTTGGGCAGAGATGCAATCACTGCTTGCCCTGCCCGATCCATCAGAAACTATTGCCCGCATGCGCAAGCTGGGCGTGCTGCAGGTGATCCTGCCCGAAGCTTGCCCGCCGGGACTGAAGGCGCTTGAGCGGCTGATCGCAGAGGAAACCAAGGCTGCTATCGGTCCTCACCCGGTCCGCAGGCTCGCAGCATTACTGCCACCGCATGTAGAGACCGCTGAAGCGGTCGCGGCCCGACTGCGGCTGTCCAAGGCACAGCGCCGACAGTGGATCAGCCTTGCCGAACGAGTGCCGGGCGATCTGGAGGAGGCGCGCGAGCTTGCCTATAATGAAGGAGTCGAGATAGCGCACGACCGCTTGCTGCTGCAGGCTGGCGACCTGACACCGCTTCGCAATTGGGAAGCTCCATCCTTCCCCCTTAAGGGCGGAGAGATCGTGGCGCGCGGCGTTGCTGCCGGCCCTGCAGTCGCAAAAATCCTTCGCACTGTTGAGAATCGCTGGGTGACCGAAGGCTTCCCATCGGCCGATAGGATCAACGAAATGCTGGAAGAAGAAATCTCAAAGAGCCAGCCCGGCGCTTAATCTCCGCTTCAGTTTGAGGCAGTTACTTATTGATAGTTGCGCCATTGGGTTTGACCCGTTATGGCGCGCCTCCACTTGATCCCCGCAAGGGCGATCGTCGGGATGCTGGCCTTCTCCAGTCTTCCTTAAATTTGGGCGCTAATGCCAAAAGCTAACTGCTGGCGGTGTTGGATATTGTTGAGAATACGGAGAGAATTGATGAAATTTGCGAAGCTAGCCATCCTGGCAACCGCGATTGCGGCAATGCCGATTGCAGCTCAAGCTCAGGCTGTAGGCGATACTGTCTATGGCAATGACGGTAACCCCATTGGCACGATTGAAAGCAATGACGGTACGAATGCCGTTCTGGTCGTTGGTGAGTTCAAGGCTCCTCTGCCATTGAGCATCTTCGGCGCCGGTGAAAACGGTCCGACGATCAACACCACCTATGCTGCCGTGTATGAACAGCTCAAAGCCGCTGACGCACAAGCCAAGCAGGCGGCAGCTGATGCCCAGGCACGGGCCGCTGCTGAAGCTGCAGCCGCTCTCGAAGCTGCACTGGTCGTTGGTGCTCCGGTAATTACCGCTGACTCACAGTCGCTCGGCCTCGTAGACGAGATCGCTGGCGACAATGTCGTGATCAAGGGCGAAGATGAATCGCTGGTCACCCTGCCGCGCACTCTGCTCGCTGCAAATCCCGAAGGT
>DMWU01000281.1 GCA_003483125.1 Erythrobacter sp.
CAATGTCCAATCGATTTAACAAAGCCGCTTTGGTAGCGGGAACGTTCATGGCTGGCGCCTTGATTGCGACGCCTGCCGTGGAGCAGGACGCAGGTGATGGTGTTGACGATGGGTCTGATGACGCACGAATCATTGTTACCGGTTCGCGTATTCAGCAGCGTAATGTTGACACGGCAGCTCCTATAGCAGTCGTTGAAGCTGAAGAGTTTTCGCTTTCCGGCACGGTTAATGTTGAAAACGTGATTAACCAGCTCCCGCAGGTGGTGCCTGGTTTTACGTCCAACTCGAACAACCCCGGTACCGGTACTTCCACCCTAAACCTTCGCGGTCTTGGTTCGACCCGTACCCTGGTTCTGGTTAATGGCCGCCGTTGGCTGTCATATGACACCGCGCAAATCGTCGACCTTAACACCATCCCGCAGTTTCTGCTTGAAAGTGTTGATGTCGTAACCGGCGGTGCTTCGGCTGTTTACGGTTCAGACGCTATGTCTGGCGTTGTTAACTTCAACCTTAAGCAGGTCGATGGTATCGAACTTGGTGGTCAGTATTCGATCACTGAAGAAGGCGATGGCGATCGCTACCAAATCTATGGTGCAATCGGTACTTCGTTCGATGACGGCCGAGGTAGCGCGACAGTGTTCGCTGAATACTATAATCGCTCGTCGGTTTTCCAGGGCGATCGTGACTTCTCGTTCTTCGCTCTGGGCGGCGAATCTTTCGGTCTGAACCAGCTGCAGTTCGGTTCGTCGACGCTGCCAAATGGCGTTATCCGCTATTTTGGCGATGGTGATCTTACGGGGACAGATTTTGCGGCAAATAGAGCCGTGGTATTTGATGATACCCCCGGCGATTTCCGTACGCGTACTGGCGACACGTATAACTACGCGCCGGTCAACTACCTGCAGATTCCGCAAGAACGTTATCTGATCGGTGGTTTTGCGGACTACGAGTTTGCGGACGGACACCGTGCGTATACTGAAGTTGCATTCGTAAATAACCGCGTGGCTCAGGAACTGGCCGCAACGCCAGTGACTGGTACATTTAACGTCAGCATGGACATTCTGCAGCAGTTCCTGTCAGCTGGTGACTTCGCTCAGATACAGCAGCTGAATGATACTGAAACTGATGGTGACCCTGATAACATCAGCTTGTTCTTGCAGCGCCGTACTGTCGAAACTGGTGCGCGTAACTCGCTTGACGAGCGCAATGCATTCCGTGTGTTGGCAGGTGTGACCGGTGATATCACCGATAACCTCACTTATGACGCATATTACATGTATGCGCGGACGCGTAATGCGAATGTGCAACAGGGTAATATCTCGCGTTCTGCCTTCCAGGCAGGCCTCGACGGCACAGGTACAACAATTAATGTGTTCGGTCCTGGTACATTGACGCCTGACATGGTGGCTGCGATCTCAATTCAGGCTCAGAATGGCGACATTTCGACCGTTGAAATTGCGTCAGCTTCTGTTTCAGGCTTCCTTGGCAATGTGTTCGGTGCAGGCGATCTAGGTTTCGCAATTGGTGCCGAATATCGCGGTGTCGGTTCTCAATTTATTCCCGACACAGCTTTGTCATCGGGTGATGTCATTGGCTTTAACGCCGGTGACGCGACAGCAGGCTCCTACAACGTGAAGGAAATCTTTGCTGAGGTGAACCTGCCGATTTACGATAACGGTACGCAGCGACTGGAAGTTACGGGTGCTGCCCGTTACTCCGACTACTCTCTTGATAGGGTTGGCGGCGTTTGGACTTACGCTGGTGGCGTCGAATTCGACGTAGTGCCCAGCGTAAAACTGCGCGGACAATATCAGCGCGCTGTTCGTGCACCAAACGTTGGCGAATTGTTCGGCGGTCAGGCAATCGGTTTCCCTGGCGTAACCGACCCTTGTTCAACTGCTGCTGCCGCAGCTGATCCAACGATCACACAGCTATGTATCGCAACTGGCGTTCCAGCCGGTAGCGTTGGTGATCCCGGAATCCAGCTGAACGCACAGATCCCTGCTCTGTTTGGTGGTAATCCGAACTTGGGCGAGGAAACATCTGACAGTTGGACGATCGGTGTTGTGTTGCAGCCAGACTTCTTGCCTGGTCTGACAATCACAGCCGACTACTTCGACATCAAGATCGATGGCGCGATTGCGGCAATTGGCCTGCAAACCGGTTTCGACCTGTGTTTCAATGAAATTCAGGACCTCAGTGATCCAATTTGTCAGCCTTACACCAATGTACGTAACGCTGCTGGTCAGATCACTGTCGACAACCCACCATTGGTATCGACCGCGAACATCGCAGAGCTGGGCGTGTCGGGTGTTGATCTTCAGATCAATTACACGACATCAGTGCCTTTCTCTTTGATGACCGGCGATGGCGAATCCAGCTTTGATGTGATGTTCTTGGGCACATGGACGAACGATTCATACTTCCGGCCCATTGTGACCCGTCCGGACACGTTTGAATGCGCTGGTCGGTTTGGTGCCAACTGTGGTGAGCCTACAGCGAGCTACAAGTGGACTTCACGTTTCAGTTGGAACGACGGCCCGCTAACCACGTCGGTTCGCTGGCGTCACCTCTCATCGGTGGCCGATAACGATGAAGATGTAGATTACGCTGCATTTGGCGGTGTTGAAAACATTCCCGCCTATGATCTAATCGATCTTACATTGTCTTATGAAGCCAATGAGAACCTGACGCTTAGCTTCGGTGTGAGCAACCTGTTCAACACGTTGCCGAACGCACCAGAGTTTGCCGCCGGTGATATCTTTGTAGCGAACACCGACGCGAACAATGGTCTCCTACTTGGTGACAACCAGGAGCAGGCCAACACATATCCAAGCACTTACGACGTACTTGGTCGTGACTTCTTCGCTTCGGTAGCTCTCAAGTTCTAAGAACTCGAAAGCGCGAAAGCGTAACGAAAATGGGCGGCGGACCATGGTCCGTCGCCCTTTTTCTATGCCTTGCAGGCTTGAATGAAATAGAGGGCGGCAAAGCCTCCGTTTTGCGGGCCCTTAGCTGTGTGAAAGTATACGGAAATCGGCGAAAGGCTGGGAACTGTCTGCCTCGACTACCGCTTCGATACTAGACTGCTTTAAACCGCCCTTCTCAAGCGCCTGCAGGAATTTCGTCTCGTCCGAAGTCTGCTTGCAGGCTGCCTCTAGCGATGCGATGCGCCCTATTTCATTGCGGGCCTGATCTGCAATCATATCCAGTGTTTGGGCAACATGGACCGAATGTTGGCGTGCGCCCATAATCATGGTCCGGCGTATCGCCTCTGAAATCTCCCACGCAGCTGATCCTTGGCCAAATAGTCGCGCGCCCTCTGCCGGACAATGCTTGATTTTTGGAGCCAGTAGCTGCAATCCTGCGGAACGCGCGGCGAGGCTGCGTTTGGCGGTGGCAAACAGGTCTTGCGTTTCGAAGACCCAGTTAATCTGTTCGCGCCGCCGCAAATTGTGTTCCAGTATCGGCCCGTCGATCCGGTGCGTCATTAGCGCGATCTTGCCGCCTTTTGCGACTACCCTGGCGAGTTCCGCCGCGGCGAGTGCGACATCGCCATATTCGAAGCCGAACTGGCTGGCAGCGGCTGCAAACTTCCCTTCAGGGAACGGCAAAGACTCCATCGTGGTCCCCGCCCGGAACTTGGTCCCCTTGGGTGGGTCGGGAAGTTCTGGCGCCATATCGACGCCCTGCAATTTTAGGTCACGGCGCTTGCTCAACATCCAGGCCATGACGCGGCCATCCCCTGTCGCGATATCTATGACGCGGGCATTGCGCGGCAGCAACTGGGCGAAGCGATACCAGGCGGCACGCTGTTGAGCGTCGATGCCTTGCCATTTTGCCGGCAGGCAGCCGCCATCTTGCCCCGATTGTCTGTTGCGGGCCCAGAAATCGCTCCAGGCCTTGTCATGCGGGGAACTCATTGCGGCGTACCCTTCTGCAGGTTCACATCGAAAGCGACCGTCATACGCCGGTCTCCACGGAAAGGTCTCGTTCCGTGGTAAAGTGTGCTTGGGAACAAAGCTAAATGCCCCTCTTTCGGTTCGATTGTTTTCAGAGGCCCAATTTCGAGGCCCAAATCTTTTGCCGGTCGCCCGATCTCAAGCCAGCCGGCTTTCGGATCATCGCCGCGGTCCTTGGGTAACTCAAGATAAAGGGCCGATGAAACAATGCCTTGTGGGTGGATATGTGATGCGTGGAAATCGCCGCCTCCGGCGAGGCGCACCGACCATGCGCCTTCCATTGCCCATTGCAATTCGCGTGTTCGCAGGAGTGGGTGTTTGGCATCTTGTGGGGGTAGCGCCTGCCGGTAATCCTCGACAGTTTCCATTATTGCTTCCTTCAACCTCGCCAGCAGGGGTTCAGGGCGAGCGAACAGATTGCCGCGTGTCTGCGTGCCCCCTCGCAAGGACTGCCCCAGTGGGAAGGTCGATCGATCATGCAATTCGTGCATGAAGGGGACGACCTCCGGCAACAGGGTTTCAGCATCGCGGAGCGGGCGCAACTGCACGAGGCCTTCCTGCTCCTGGAGCCACACCGACTTGGGATCCTGACCCAGGCGCCAAACCACGCCGCGAATTGCCCAGGCAGAGATATTCCACGGATCCTGCGCCAGTATCTTCTCGACAAGGTTATTCGCGCGCTCGACTTCGCCTATCCTGATCCGATGGCGGGCCTCCTGAAGCCAGCGATTGTCATCTTGCTGCTCTAATTTTGCAAAGATCGCCTCGGCGCGATCCAACTGCCCCGATGAGCTTGCATGGACGGCCTCGAGGAAGGTGAAATGGGCGTTTGCAGGAAATGCCTTCTGCGCCTCGACGGCGACCTCAGCCGCCTTTTCGTCAAAATCGAGGCTCGCCAAGGTGGCGCACCATTCAGAATAGATACTTGGATCCTGCGGAACCAGCTTCGCTGCTGCGCCGTAGTGAGAGGAGAAGTCAGTTTCGCTGGCAGAAAGGCGCAACTGGGCTAAGAAACGCAAGCCTTCGGCCCATCCCGGCGCCTGCTGGACAATCGCCTCGGCAATTTGTCGCGCTCCATTGGTATCTCCGGCGACATCAAGTGCTTGTGCCTTACCGAGCCATGCGTCTGCGTCCCCGCTATTGACCGCCAGCGCTCGATCGAACCATTGCACAGCCTGGTCGTCGCCACGCTCGATCGCGACCCTTGCGCGGCCGTGCAGGGCGAGGGGGCGTTGCGGCTCGATAGCAAGCGCGTGGTCATACCATTCCTGGGCTTCTGCCAACAGGTTGGCACCCCGGGCGGCATTTCCACGCGTCGAACAATAGACTGCCAGCTTGCGCCCGTTCGTTTCCACTCGTCTCAGGACATCCAAGGCATGGTGATGCCGGTCGGCAGCTGAAAGGGCTATGGCATGGTTGATTGCATATTGCGTACTTTGCGGCTCAAGCGCAGCGGCATTACCGAAATGCATGATGGCCGACACGGCATCACCCGATTTCAGGTAAATGTCGCCGGCAGTATTGGCGAGTTGCGCGTGGTTTGGGTGCTTCTCCAGACCCTCCTCTAGCGCCGATAATGCGCCTGCAGTGTCACCAGTTCTGAACGCACCAATCGCGCGATCACGAAACTGCTGTGGTCCCAGATCGATCACCGGTCCCGCAGCCATCCTGTAATTGCCAACCGGCCGACAGGCGCAAAGGGCGGCACATAGGAAACATTGTGTTTGGCTGGCACAGCAAACATATTGAGCGCGTTGAAACGCGGGCGGTAACCGTGGATGATATCGCCTTCCTCATCGAGGAAATTCAGATAGCCCCCCCAATCAGGCTTCCAATCATCCAGTGTGAAATTCATCACATAGGCGACGCGCCACCCCTCGGCGACATGGCTGTCGATATGAACGCCCAAATAGTGCTGTTGTGCAAACAGCGTAGCTTGGCCGTCAGCTTTGACCAGTTCAGGCATTCCGCAAACGTCACGCGCCAATTGCAGGAATTCCTCGGTGTTCAGATATTCCAGCAAGAGATCATGCGGCCCGTCGGGATTCCATTTCTCCATGTATCCTTGGACGAGTGAATATTGCGCGAAATGAAAACCGTAACCGCCCTGCGCAGTCTCCTGCATTGCCTTATTGACGTTTTCCTGTGCCCTTTGTTTGCCCGCCGGTTCGCTCAGTTCTTTGGCCAGGACCTGTTGCGGTTCGCCCTTTTCGCCAGCCTGCGATGCGAGGCCCCACTGCGTGTGGTTGCCCAGGATCATTCGGATCTCTTCGGCCGTCTCCCTGGTCAGCACATCCCTGATCTGGACACGTCGATCCCTGGCGAACGCCTCAGCCAGCGCTGCCCGGTCAAGATCCGGATTAATCTCAAACAATTTTGTGGACATGGGCCTCGTATACTCGGAATTTTGAGACTGAATAATCAAAATGACCAATAGTAGAGCCATGGCACAAATGGCAACCCGACTGACGTAAACGGAAACTTGCTTGACCCGCTATGTGGCGCTGCTAACTGATTGGCCCACACTTAGCTAACTAAGTCAAAATTTTTTGGAGTTGGGAAATGCCTACAGCCTATATTGTCGATGCAGTACGTACAGCTGGCGGGAGGCGTGGCGGACGCCTGGCCGGTGTCCATCCGGTTGACCTGTTATCCAAGTCGCCCGACACGGGTGTCGAGCGCCGCGGGATCGATCCGAACGCAATTGACGATGTAATCACTGGCTGCGTTACGCAGGCGGGTGAGCAGGCAATGCAGGTGGGCCGCATGGGCGTGCTTGCCAGCAAGAATTTGCCGGACTCAACTCCGGCCGTCACCATTGATCGCCAATGCGGATCATCGCAGCAGGCGATCCAGTTTGCAGCGCAGGCTGTGATGAGCGGTACGCAGGATGCCGTGATTGCAAGCGGTGTCGAAAGCATGAGTCGCGTGCCTATGGGGAGCAATGCCATGTTCCATATGAAAGAAGGGCTTGGCCATTACATGTCGCCCCAATTGCAAGAAAAGTATCCGGGCATCCAATTCTCGCAATTCATGGGCGCGGAAATGATCGTGAAGAAACATGGCTTCACCAAGGAAGATCTCGACCGGTTTGCGCTTGCCAGCCATGAAAAGGCCATCGCCGCAACCAATTCCGGCGCTTTCGAGAATGAAGTGTTGCCGGTCGAGGTGGAAACGCCAGAGGGCGACCAGATGCATACAGTTGACGAAGGCATTCGTTTCGACGCCTCGCTTGAAGGTATCGCCGGCGTCAAACTGTTGAGCGAAGATGGCGCGATTACTGCGGCGTCATCCAGCCAGATCTGCGACGGCTCCTCCGCGGCGCTGATCGTGAGCGAAGAGGCGCTCAAACGTCACAACCTCGCGCCGATGGCGCGTATTATTAACCGTACCGTGACGGCGGGCGATCCCGTGATCATGTTGGAAGAGCCTCTATTTGCCACCGATCGCGCTCTTGAGCGCGCAGGTATGAAAATGGATGATATCGACCTGTACGAAGTGAATGAGGCATTTGCCCCCGTTCCGCTCGCATGGCTGAAGCACACTGGTGCAGATCCGGATAAGCTAAACGTAAATGGTGGTGCTATCGCGCTGGGTCACCCGCTGGGCGCATCAGGTACCAAGCTGATGTCGACATTGGTCCATGCGCTGAAGGCGCGCGGCAAGAAATATGGTCTGCAAACGATGTGCGAAGGCGGCGGTGTCGCCAATGTTTCGATTATCGAGGCCCTTTAAGAACAACTGAAGATTGAAGAACCGAGAGGAAATTTCTCATGGAAGTTAGTGCCAATACCCCAGCTGTTGTAACCGGCGGTGCCTCGGGCCTGGGCGAAGCAACTGCGCGCGCGCGTGCCGCCAAGGGCGCAAAGGTCGCGATTTTCGACTTGCAGGAAGAAAAAGGCCTGAAGGTCGCCGAAGAAATCGGCGGCGTATTCTGCGAATGTAATGTGACTGACGAAGCGAGCGTTGACGCAGCCTTTGCCAAGGCGCGCAAAGCGCATGGCCAGGAGCGTATCCTGGTCAACTGCGCGGGTACGGGCAATGCGATCAAGACCGCTCGCCGCGACAAGCAGACCGGTGAGATCAGCCATTTCCCGCTCGATGCGTTCAACTTCATTATCCAGATCAATCTGGTTGGCACATTCCGTTGCATCGCCAAGTCGGCTGCCGGAATGATGAGTGT
The DNA here is from genome assembly GCA_003483125.1 of Erythrobacter sp. Lineage (GTDB taxonomy): Bacteria > Pseudomonadota > Alphaproteobacteria > Sphingomonadales > Sphingomonadaceae > Erythrobacter. The sequence goes on from DMWU01000281.1 coordinate 8,146, forward strand.
CGATCCGCTCAACGAAGATGGCGAGCGCGGCGCAATCGTGAACACCGCCTCTGTCGCAGGTGAAGATGGCCAGATCGGCCAGGCTGCCTATTCGGCATCAAAGGGCGGCGTGATCGGCATGACACTGCCTATCGCGCGCGATCTGATGAATGAAGGCATTCGTGTGAACACGATCCTGCCCGGCATCTTCAATACGCCACTGATGAATGCAGCTCCGCCGCAAGTGAAAGAAGCGCTGGCAGCATCCGTGCCTTTCCCCAAGCGCCTTGGCCACGCCGACGAATATGCCCATCTCGCAATGACTATGATCGAGAACGGCTATTTCAATGGTGAGGACGTGCGTCTCGATGGTTCTATCCGTATGGCACCACGTTGATCCACTTTCTTACATCCCGGACGGCGGTATATAGGTCTGATCCATGAATTCCGCCTGCACCTTCGCGACGATGCCACTAGGGGTTTCGGGCGTTGGTGAGGGCGGATTTTCTTTTATTGATTGTGTCGCATTCGTCGCATTTGTAGCCATGAACGATGGCAAGCTGAACGCAGCGACGGGAAAGGATATTTCCAGATGACCGATTACACTCAGATTATCGTCGAAAAAGATCGCGGTGTTGCCACGATTACGCTAAATCGGCCGGACAAATTGAACGCATATACTCGCGTGATGCAGGGCGAAATTTGTGCTGCGATGGATGATATCGATGCGGATGACGATATTCGCGCGGTGATCTTCACCGGTTCTGGAGATCGTGCCTTCTGCGCCGGTGCCGATCTGACGCCGGAGGGCGGGGGACATGTGTTTTCCGATCCGAACGAAGTCGATGATTTGTCTGACCAGCGTGTGCGTGATGGCGGTGGCCGCCTGACCTTGCGCCTGTTCCAGTCGACAAAGCCGCTCATCTCGGCCTGCAATGGTGTCGCCGTGGGAGTTGGGGCGACGATGCAGCTGGCAATGGATGCACGCCTTGCCTCGGACAATGCGCGGTTTGGCTTCGTATTCGCGCGGCGCGGGATCACTCCTGAGGCATGTTCGAGCTGGTTCCTGCCAAAAATTGTCGGCATCAGCCAGGCGCTTGAATGGTGCTATTCCGGCAGGATCTTCGATGCGGAAGAGGCCAAGGCCGGCGGGCTGATTCGTTCCATCCATTCGCAAGGTGAGCTGATGGATGCGGCTCGCGAATTGGCGGAGGAGATTGCGCAAAATACATCTGCGATCTCGGTGGCCATGACGCGAGCTATGATGTGGCGCCTTTCCGGAACCGAACACCCGATGATGGCACACCGCATCGACAGCAGGGCGATATATCGCCTGTCGCGCGGAGAGGATGCGAAGGAAGGGATCGCGAGTTTCCTTGAGAAGCGTCCACCACAATATCCAGGCAAAGTTTCGCAGGATATGCCTGACTTCTATCCTTGGTGGGAAGAGCCGGAGTTCCAATAGCTGGCAGTTCGCAATTCGCCGACGACTTGCGCTGAAATTTCGTTTCACTAGAAACTATAGGGATGAGCGATCCTGTAACATCCCTAGGGCGGCTGGCGGAGTTCTTGCCTTACCAGCTATCGGTCACCTCCAATGCTGTCAGCAGCCTCATCGCCGGACGTTACCGATCCCGCTTTGGGCTCAAGATTACCGAATGGCGTGTCATGGCCGTTTTGGGCGATGTAGGCGCAGCAACGCAGCGGCAACTGGCCGAAGCCACCTTGATGGATAAGGTTGCGGTGAATCGCGCCTGCAAGGTGCTGGAGGATCGTGGCCTCATCGCGCGTAAGCCCAATGCCAGTGACGGGCGTTCGCATCTGCTTGAGCTTACGGGCGAGGGCAGGGCGATCCATGACGAGGTTATGCCTCTTGCGCGGGAGAGCGAGGCAGAAGTCTTCTCGGTTCTGAGCGAGGATGAACGCGAGCAGTTTCGCAATACGCTTCGCCGATTATTTGATCAGGCAGCAAAATAAAGGCCCGCCACACGTCTTGCGCATGGCGGGCCTTTGCCCCTTGTCACTGTTCTTGGTACGCCTAGTCGCTCAGGAACGTATCCGAGATCGAACAAGCCGCCGGACCAAGGATTACGATAAAGAGGACCGGCAAGATGAAGAGGATCAGCGGTACCGTCATGATAGCCGGCAAGCGGGCAGCCTTTTCCTCGGCGCGCATCATGCGCTCGTTACGGAATTCGGCCGAAAGCACGCGCAATGCAGAGGCCAATGGCGTACCATAACGCTCGGTCTGGATCATGGTTGTGACCACGCCGCGAACCGCATCGAGGTCAACCCGATAGGCCAGATTGTCGAATGCCTTCTTACGTTCATTCAGGAATGAAAGCTCAATGGCTGTAAGCGCGAATTCGTCACCCAGTTCGGAATAGGCACGGCCAAGCTCCTTGGCCACGCGATTGAATGCAGCGTCGATGGTCAGGCCAGCTTCTGCGCAGATGACCAAAAGGTCGAGCGCATCGGGCAAACCCTTCTGAATTTCAGTTGTGCGCTTGCTAGAAAGGTTCTTGAGGTAGATTTCCGGTCCCTTGTAGCCAAGGAAAAGCAATGCACCCATTGCGCCAACGCGCTTCATACCGCCCCAATCGGGGAAGTAATCGATGGCATAAATGACCAGGAAGCCAAGCACGCCAAATATGATCGGCAGCACCATTCGCGCACCGATGACATAAACCGCAAGTTCCTTGTTGCGGATGCCGGCATGTGCCAGCTTCTGCTGGATATCTTCGATTTGGCTTTGCTGGAGGACCTTCATGCCTTCCAGCTTTTTTTTCATCTTGTCTGTCGCCTCGGTCTTGCGGATCAGGCTCACACGCTTCTTGGCAGAAGAAGTGACAATCCCTGCCTTCAGCTCTTCGCGCCTGTCGTTGAGCGACTTGACGCGTTTTGCCATCGGGTCCTTCACCGTCACTGCGGCATAGATTGCCATCAGCACTGCGAAGGCTGCGATCCCGGCAAGAATCGTACCGACAAGAATTAAGTCGAAGCCAAGGAGAGTTGGTCCGGCCGGATTATCGAACATGGCTGGTTCCCTCCCTTAGATCTCGAAGCTGACCATTTTGGCCATGATGAATGCCCCGATCGACATCCAGACCAGGCCGCCCAGTCCGGCGACGATCAGTCGATCATCTTCAAAGAACCCTCCCATATAGGATGGGTTGATCCACATGATCATGCCAAAGACGATGAAAGGCAGTGCGCCGACAATATAAGCGGAAGCCTTCGATTCGGAGCTCATTGCCTTAATCTTGAGCTTCATTTGCGCGCGCTTGCGGAGCACGTCTGCCAGGTTTGAAAGCGTTTCGGCGAGGTTGCCGCCTGTTTCGCGCTGGATCGCAAGTGTGATGCAAAAGAAGTTGAACTCGGCAATGCCCAGGCGATCGGCCGTATCTTGCAGCGATTCTTCCATCGTGCGGCCAATCTTGATCCGCTCAACAATGCCTTTGAATTCCTCACCCACCGGGCCTGGCACTTCCTGTGCGACAACGCTCAGCGTTTCCGTGACTGGCAGGCCGGAACGAAGGCCGCGCACCAGCAGTTCAATGCCGTCCGGGAACTTGGTGTTGAATTCGTTTGTACGCTTCTTAATGAAGTGTCCGACAACCATGTGCGGCAGACCAGCACCCACCAAAATGCCGAGACCAAATGACAGGAAAAAGGCACCGCTGCGCAGGAAAATGATCAACGCAACCACGGCAGCCACGCCGAGCGAGGCATAGAGGTATTGGTGGAGGGTCCAGCCCTTGCCTGAACGTTCGAGGCGAACGGCTAGCGCCTCAAGGCGTGATGCCGATCCTGCCACCTTGTGCATCTTGGGTTTACGGGCGGCGATCGCTTTCTTGAGTTGCGATTCAACCTTGGTGTCGGTGCTTTCGGAATGTCGGTAACGAACCGCTTGCAAGCGGCGCGTGACTTCCTTCCCTGCAGATGGCCCTGCGACTATCAAATAGCCGCCTACCATCACTGCGAAGAGGAAACCGATCAGAAGCAAGAGCTGAAGAGTGCCCATGCGATTGTCCCGCCTTTCATCTCTCTACCGTCAACAAAATGCTCCCATCCGACGTGTCAGCCGGATGGAAACCGTGACTTATTGAACTGGCTCGCCAGCCGGCTGGTTCTTGTCCTTTTTCGCCAGCAGCGATTTGAGGTCGAATGCACCCAGCAGCGACTTCTTCTCGGGCTGATCATCGACGAGATCTTCTTCGCTCGCGCCCATGATTCGCTCTGCGATCTGCTTGATCACGCCGCTTGCCTTGCTTGAGCGATTGGCTTCGACAAATGTCTGGCCCAGTTTCGCAGCATTGCATGCAGCCTTGGCGTCATAAGGGATGGTGAAATCGATCTTGCGTTCGATCGATGCCTCGAAATCGGCCTTGCTGATTTCCGCGGTACCCGACTGCACCTTGCTGGCGACGATGATCGGGAATGCGTGCGAAGCATTTGTCTTGAGCCACGACAAGATACGGATCGTATCGCGAGCAGAAGCCAATGTCATTTCAGTCGCCAATAGGACGACATTCACATCGGTCAGCACGTGCGGATAGCTGATCAGCATATTGCGCGGGAGATCGACTACCGTCATTTCGAATGCCTGGCGGAATTCTTCCTCCAATTGTACGAACGCAGCACCATCAGTCATCAGCGGCGAATTGATCGGTGCTTCTGCTGAAAGGAGCGACAGATTATCATTCGCACGGATCATGGCCCTCTCGATGAAAAGGCCATCGATACGGCTCGGATTGTCGATTGCATCAGTCAGGCCGCGGCCAGGCTCGAGGTCAAGCGTGAGCGCACCCGTGCCGAAGTGTACATCCAGATCCAGCATTGCAGTGGGTGAATGATGTTCCGTGCTGAACAACCACGACAGCGAAGTAGCCAGCGTCGATGCACCAACGCCGCCGCGTGTACCAATGATGGCGGTAGAAACGTGCCTGCGCACGGCTTCGCCTTCATGAGACTTAGGCGCTGTGAAAACTGCCTGTGCCTGGTTCAGCGCATCGCGGACCTGGCCAGCCGAAAGCGGCTTAAGCAGATAGTCGTGGATGCCGCTAGCAAGCAGGTCCCGATAAAGACGTACGTCATTTACCTGACCAATTGCGATCACGACAGTGCCAGGCTCGCAGACTTCTGCCAGGCCGTCGATGTCGTTCAGCGGATCGCCGCTTTCCGACAGGTCAATCATCAGGATGTTGGGGCTTGTACTAACCGAGAGCGACTGTTCTGCATTGCGAAGGCCGCCCTTGTTGCACTTCTCTGCCTGCCAGCCCAGCTCAATCACGACAGGACGCAGAACATCAAGCGCCGCATCGTCGCAAATATATGCCGAGAATGAGTCGCGGTTAGCCGGCATTCCGGTTTTCCAAGGGGCATTCATGGCTTAGTCTCCAGTTTCTGTCGATGCGAGCCCACTCTGACCGGTGGGAGCCTGTTCGCGATAGGAATCGATGGCCTTGGTTGAGCTCATGATCACGGTTTCGCCCGTGCCGCTCTGGCCTTCGATCAGATCTTCTGGGTTCGCGACCATGGCGGCAAGATTGCTGTTCACGGCACAACCATAGTTGGGATAGGTTGCGTTGTTGTAATTCATGTCGGACTTTGCAGACCAATCAGGGCAGCCCGGAACCGAAGCGGCCGAGCGCGTCAGAACAACGCGCGCATATCCCGGCTGCACATGGCCTGCAGTAACAGGCGCGACTTCTTCAACCAGGATACCGTGGCGACCAGCAAGGCTTGCAACAGCTTCGCGAGTTGCGGCGCTGGCCATGGGATCGTCAATCGAAACCCTGTCGCCATAGCCAAGTTCCATGGTCTCGAACCAGTTGGCCAGGCGCTGCTGTTCACTGACATCAAGACCGCCTTGGCCCGCACGAACGTCGAACGTGAAGTTGCTACGCTCCACTACAGGCTGCTTTGCGCTGTAGAGGCTCTTATTGGTTGGCATTCCGCCGCAGCCACCCAGCACCAGGCCGAGCGAGAGGGCGAGGGCACCCGCCAGTTTGCTATGCTTTGCAATAGGCATCATTCTCACCTTTCTCGATTAAAAGCTAAAGCCAGGTTTTGCCGCTTCTGCGCGACGATCTTTCTGGCCAGGATTTTCTTGTGCCTGACGCTGCGAATTCTGATTGCCTGGCCTTACGGCTGTATGATCATAATTGCTTACCTCAGGATTTGGCGCATTGCCTTCCTTGGCTGTTGGGCCAGGGCGAACAGCGCCGGTTTCCCCGTCATTCTCGCGATATCCCAGGAATGACTGGAGCTCGGCA
>DMWU01000098.1 GCA_003483125.1 Erythrobacter sp.
GAGTATTTCCCGAACGCTGAAGTCAACTTCAGTCTCGAGAATCCTTATGTCATCGTTGGGCTGCTGCTAGGCGCATTGCTGCCGTATCTATTTGGTGCAATGGGCATGACCGCGGTTGGCCGCGCAGCAGGTGACGTTGTGATTGACGTTCGTGACCAGTTCGCAAACGATCCGGGCATCATGGAAGGCACCAGCCGTCCCAACTATGCCCGCACGGTTGACCTGGTTACCAAGGCGGCAATCAAGGAAATGATCATCCCGTCGCTGCTGCCGGTACTTGCACCGATTGCGACATACTACGTGATCAATTTGCTCGCTGGTCAGAACGAAGCCTTCGCAGCCGTGGGTGCACTGCTACTCGGCGTGATCGTCGGCGGCCTGTTCGTCGCCTTGTCAATGACAGCAGGCGGCGGCGCTTGGGACAATGCCAAGAAGTACATCGAAGACGGCAACCACGGCGGCAAGGGATCTGAAGCTCACAAGGCTGCGGTTACGGGTGACACGGTCGGCGATCCTTACAAAGATACTGCTGGTCCCGCTGTCAACCCGATGATCAAGATCACCAATATTGTTGCGCTGCTCCTTCTCGCTGCACTGGCACACGGCGCGGCCTAAGCACCGCACGCCATATTGGTTCGAAAAGCCCCGCCCGGATTGATCCGGGCGGGGCTTTTTCTTTGCCCAATCAAGGTGAAAAGTTGACGTTCACGTAACTTGGCAGCATGGCTTGGGAATGAGCGACGAAAGCCCTGAAACTGATCCAATTTCACCTCCGCCGGAAAGACTTGTGGCGGGCCTGATGCGGCTACTGACCGTTGAGCAAACCGGGGATGATGCCTTTTGCGGGCCGATGCAGAAGGACGGCATTGGCCGGGTTTTTGGCGGCCAGGTTATTGCCCAAGCCCTACAGGCGGCCCAAGCAACGGTCGAACACGATAAGGAGGCGCATTCGCTTCATGCTTACTTCCTGCGTGGTGGGCAGGAAGGCGTTGCAATCGACTACGCGACCGCGTGCGACTTTGATGGCCGCAGCTTCGCAAATCGCCGTGTGGTAGCCAGTCAGGAAGGGAAGCCGATTCTCAACCTGACTGCGAGCTTTCAGATGCCCGAACAGGGCCTGGAACACGACGATGTAACAATGCCCGATGTCGCTCCACCGGAAGATCTGCGCAGCGATATGGAGCAGCGCAGACATTATGCCGACAAGGCAGGCGTGACAGGTACGGTCCGCAAACTGATGCTTCGGCCTAGACCCATCGAAATGCGCACGACCGACAAGCTGCACTGGATGAACAGCGAGCCGCGCCCGCCCGAAGCGCATAGCTGGTTTCGTACCGTCGCGCCGTTACCCGATAATCCTGCCCTGCACCGTGCTGTGATTGCCTACGCCAGCGACTATACTCTCCTTGGAACAAGCGCCCTGCCTCATGGGCTTAGCTGGATGCGGGGCGAACTGGTAGGCGCCAGCCTTGACCATGCATTATGGTTCCATCGGCCTGCTCGCGCAGATGAATGGCTGCTCTATGCCACTGACAGCCCTTGGAGCGGATCAGGTCGAGGCTTCAATCGTGGGCGTATCTTTAACCGACAGGGCGAACTGGTCGCCAGTGTAGCGCAAGAAGGGATGATGCGGCGGCGCATCAGGAAAGATGCTTAAGCCAAGATCCTATGATCGCTGGCAGTAGAACTTTCTCAAACTTAGTGCGCCAGGAAGATTGGCAGCTTCGGCGCCGTCAGTGCGTCACGGGTGACCCCGCCCAACAGCATTTCTGCAAGGCGAGAATGTCCATAGGCACCCATGACCATAAAGGTGCAGCCACGCGACGCACCTAAGGTGAAGAGCGTGTCCGTCACGCTTCCTTCGCCTTGAGATATCTCTACCATTTCGCAATCTACACCGTGCCGGCTCAGATATTCCGCTCCCTCGGTGGGAGGCAGGTCGAAACGCTGGCGTTTGCGGCTTTCTGCAATCGAAGCGAGAATTACCGAGCTTGCCCCCTGTAACAATGGCAGTGCAGCGCGAAGAGCGATCGATGCTTCGGTCGAACCATTCCAGGCCACCAATGCTGGCCCAGAACAATCCAGCCGCTTGAGATTTCGGGGAATCACGAAAATGGGTGTTTGCGCGCGCGCGAGCAACTCGCCGGCCAATCGCGAAGGGCCGATATCTTCATCGGCAATATCGCCCGCGCCCAGCACGATCACATCGCTTAGAGCAGAGCGTTCCAGCAGCCTGTATTCTACCGGACCGCTGCACTCCAGCCATTCCCATTTGACGTCTTCATTGGAAAGATCGGTCTCGACGTTCTTGCGCAGACCTGCTGCGGCTTCCTGAACAGCAGGCAGAGAGACTGCCAGCGCGCTTCCGTAGATGTCACCCGGCGCAAAGATAGGATAGCTGACAGAGTGCAAGCAGGTAACATGGCCGTCGAAGGCTCGCGCCAGATCAAGCGCAGCCTGGATACGTGCCTCAAGCCCCGCATCATTCCCAATATGCAACAGAATTGACCTCATGTCGGTCCTCCTCTCCAAGCGCGGTAGCGCTACATTCACGCATAATTCGTGCGTGCGCGTAGGTAAATTGTCGTTGATCTGTATCAAATTTCTTGGGCTTCGCCCAACTCATCCGCCTGCGTGGTAAAAATCATAGATCTTCTGCGCCACTGCATCGCTGACTCCTGGTGCGCGTTGAAGATCTTCCAGCGCGGCAGCTCGAACCTTGCTCGCAGTGCCAAAATGCAGGAGTAACGCACGTTTTCTCGCAGGACCGATGCCCGGAATTTCATCGAAAGGCGAAGCGCTGATAGCACGGCTGCGCTTCTGCCTGTGCGCGCCGATGACGTAGCGGTGCACCTCATCGCGCAGGTTTTGGAGATGGAACAGTACTGGTGAATTTGTGGGCAGCATCTTTTCGCGCCCGTCGGGAAAGTGGAAGACTTCGCGCCCTTCACGACCGTGATGCGGGCCCTTGGCAATCGCGATGAGCGGCACGTCCTCTATTCCCAATTCC
>DMWU01000218.1 GCA_003483125.1 Erythrobacter sp.
CGCCACCCGACCGGAGCCATAACAACACCGCAGCGGGCCGCAGCGGCAAACAACACAGCGTAAAGATCAGAATTCTTGCCCAACCAGGCGATCCTGTCGCCCTTGGTCAAGCCTTTCGACTGGAACATGCTGATCGCGCGCCGCGTAAGTTCGTCCAGATCCTCATAGGTTAGCTTGCGATCATATTGCTCTGTCGCAACGGTAGTCGGCCTATGTTTCGCCCAATGGCTCAATATCTCGTCATAATTGAGATAATTGTGACTATCGCTCATTCCGCCCCTCCGGGTATTCGCGCGTATATCCACCTAGATAGATGCGGGAATTCCCGCAATCATTGTTAAGTTCAGTTCCAGCGTCCTTGCTCGCGCGCACGCGGCTCGCGGATGAGAAGCCAAAGGAACAGCCCAACAGGCCCAGCCATGAAAGTGAGAAACAGAATTGGCGCTTGTATAATGCGCGAGAATTCCTTGTCATCGGCATCGCGGGCAACCCAAATTCCGACAAACAGATCGAACGCAAGGTAATGCACCCAGCCAATCAAAATGCCTCCATCGCTGGCAAAGATGGCGCGGACGCTTTCAATTGAGCTGAAATCCCATTGCGCCCCGCCACCGACCGGATCGACCAGGCCAGTCAACACTGAAAGCATTGCCGCAGTATAGACAAAACACATCATCAACACGCCGCCATAGAGCAGGATCGAATAAACGATTGGCTTGCGCGGTAGGAAGATCAGTACGACCCAAGCGACAATTGCCGCAATGTTCATCACCCCAAATACTGTATCCCAACCCATTATCTTCTCCCCCTAGAATACAAATTGTAGCCTGCGTTTAGCCGCCTCGCTTCAACCACTCACGCGCGGCGCGGCAAATTCCATCATAATCATGGGTGAAGCGCCCCTGCGCCTTACGCATGGCAAAACCCAGCGCGCCTTGTGCGACCGTTTTGCCGCTAATTGAATGATAGGCTCGCCATTTACCGTGCAAGAATGGATCTACGAATGGACTGACCACTTGCGCCAAACCCTCGGCAAAACGAGCATCGTCTTGTCGTTCGCCGCGCAATAGCCCCGGTCGTAAAATGTCCAGCCGCTTGAAGCCCATCGTCGAAAGCTGGCGATCAACTTCGCCCTTCACGCTTAGGTAAAAATTCTTGGACTGTGGATCGGCGCCCACGCTTGAAATACTCACCATATGCCGCACGCCAGCCTCTTGGGCGGACCTCGCCGTGTTTAGCACCAGGTCCTGGTCGACTGCCCTGAACGCGTCCTGATCACCGCCGACCTGCTTCATCGTGGTGCCGAGCGCCGAGATCAGTGCCGTAGGTTCAACCGCGGCGATCACCTCTCCCCACCTATTGGGATCGGCGACGATCATTTCCATCCTTGCACCATCTGGCAATGCTACTTCACGACGGCTGATGCCTATCAGGCGGATGTCATGCCTGCCCATGCACGCTGCAATTACGCTGCGCCCAACAAGCCCCGTAGCCCCCACCAATGCAATGCGCAGCGGTTCAGACATTGATCAACCCGTTAGGTGCCTCGCCGTAAATTTGCGCGCAATGCTTGATCGCAAATCCATCGGTCATCCCTGCTATGAAATCGGCAATGACGCGGCTGCGTGCAGGTTCATCGCAAGGGAGATTTTCCTGCCATTCATCCGGCATCAGAGTGGGATCCTGCGAATATCCGGCGAAGAGGCGAGCAATTACATCCCGTGCTTTTGCCGCGGCGGCAACCTGATCGCTGTGGTAATAGAGCCGATCATACATGAATGATTTTAACCCCCGCTCAGCCGTGGACATCTCAGGCGAAAATCCCGCCAATTGCCTGCCCGTATCGCGCACCTCATCTACGGAAGAAATCCCGACAATATTCGATTTAGTGTGCTCTATCACATCATTGACCATCAAGCCGATCTGGTCGCGGATCAACTCGCGTTGCAGCCGGTCACGTGGTGCGCCTGGATGGCGCTTCTCAACCGTCCGCCAAAGATCGCCGAGGAGCTCGACCTCGAGCAAATCGTCAATATTGAGGAAGCCGGCGCGCAATCCGTCATCGATATCGTGATTGTCGTAGGCAATATCGTCAGCAATAGCCGCGACCTGCGCCTCCAGCGAGGGGTATTGTCCAAGCGCGAGTGGATAGGCATCGTCTAACTCGCCGAGCGCCCAATTTGGCGCCGCAACTGGGCCGTTATGCTTGGCAAGCCCCTCCAGCACTTCCCAAGAAAGGTTCAGCCCATCATGTTCGGGGTACGGGCTGTCGAGCCGCATTACGGTGCGCAAAACCTGCGCATTGTGGTCGAACCCGCCGAACCGCTGCATCGCTTCCTTGAGTGCCGATTCTCCTGCATGGCCGAATGGGGGATGGCCGACATCGTGGGCCAGGCAAAGGGCCTCGGTCAGATCTTCATCGAGTCCTAGAGCGCGTGCGATGACACGTCCGATTTGCGCCACCTCCAGGCTGTGCGTCATTCGGGTCCGATAGTGATCACCCTCCGGAGAGATGAAGACCTGAGTCTTTGATCTCAGTCGCCTGAAGCTCATTGAATGAATTATGCGATCCCGATCCCTCTGGAATTCGCTTCGCGGCCCACGCTTGCCGCCACGATCCTTAGCAAACTCGCGCCCGCGCGAGGCTTCAGGATCAGCAGCATATGGCGCCCGTTTTGTCACAATCTAGCGCTTAGGTTAGGAGGGTGAATGCGACAACCGGAACAATAAGGCAACATCGCCATGTGGCCCATTTTGCGCCACAGCTAGTTCTCCGCAGTGAGCCCGGTTAGCCAGGCGCGAAGGTCTGCCGCGCTTTGGACGGGGTTTTCCTGCTGCGGAATGTGACCGAACTCTGGATATGTGACCAATTTTGAGTTGGGAAGGTGCTGTGCATACCACTCGCCGGCGGCAAGCGGGATCAGGGAATCTTTCTCACCCCACATGACTAGGGTCGGCACCCGCAAGGCCGAGATCTCTTCAGCGGTATACTCTCGGCGTTCAGTACGGAAACGATGCATCGTGGCTTCCCTATTCCCGGGATAGCGGGCCAGCTCCCAATAGCGGTCAACCTCCTCATCGGTCACGATTTCCTGGTTGGCAACCGACTGCGACAAGCTGCTTTCGATTACCGAACGCGGAAGGAAATGTTTGGCCAGGTCGCGCAGGCCCGGGGTTTGCGCTATTTGGAAACCCAGTGGAGGCTCACTTTCTCTTTTGATCGGCGCACCGCTGGCATCAACCAGGACGAGGCCAGTCAATCTATCCGGGTTAGCAAGCGCGTAACCCGCGGCAATCCACCCTCCCATCGAGTTGCCCGCGAGTACGAACCGATCGACGCCCAAACTATCGAGCACCTTGCTAAGATCGCCTGTGAAGCTTTCCAATTGATAGTCGTTATCTTGCGCTGCGCCGGTCAGCCCATGGCCGCGCTGGTCAAGACGGATAACGCGATAATCTGGCCGTAATGCATCCACCCAAGGCTGCCATGTATGCAAATCAGCATTCGACCCGTGCAGAAGCACGATGACTTTTGCATCTGCATTACCATCTTCCGGCCCCTCATCGCGCAAATGCACAGTCAGCCCATTGTCCAACTCGACAAATTGCGAAGGTGGAGCGCCATATTTCGCACGCATCTCAGCCGGGTCAGTGTCGGGGGATCGCAATAGAACAACTGCCATCACAAGGATGGCAGCGATGACGATCGAGGCCCTGCTGGCTTTCTTCATCAGTTCATTTCCTTGATCCAACGCCTCACGATTGTGACGCCGTCTTGATCAATTGTTCCTTTGCCCAATTCGGGCATGGCCACGCCGGGTTCGATTGAATCCAGCCGGTAGAGAAGGATCGATCTTTCGGGATCGCCCGGTACTATCGAATAAAGCAACCCGCATGCACCCCGGCCAGCGGCAACCGGACGTTTCATTATGCCAATGGCCCCAGGATCCTCCTGCTCCCACCTTAAATCGAGACCGGAGTTGGACGCCGTCGCCCCGGGACGGTGGCAATGTGCGCAATTAACATCGAGATATGCGCGCGCAGTATCGTCCAGATCTGCGCGCGCTCGTTCTTCCCATAATGGCATCGTGTCATGAACACCCGGCATGCGATCAAGCCTGGCCTTCGACACCATGCCCTCAAGCCACTCATGCGATAGATTGCGCGCTTTGGGCCCTAGCGGAATAACCTCACCATTCAGACCGTGGCATTCCTTGCACTGGTTCTTGTTGGGTATGCGGTAGGAAATTTCCTCGCCCGAAGGCGTGGTAATTGGAAGGCGGCCACCGGCAACTACAAGTCGCGCATCGCTTTGATCGTCATTCCATCGATAGGGCAATGCAATCCAACCATCTGCCCGAAGCAGCATCACGCGCGTTTCAATCAGCCTTCGCGCATCGCCTTCGCCAAAAGCAAAAGTCTTGATCAGCGCAGTGCCTATAGGGAATTGAAGAAGGCCCTCGCCGTCCGCCTCAAGCTGGGCCCCCTGTGGCACGTAAATGAAACGCAGCTTGTCTGCCCCATCCGAATAGAGCGGAGTGTTTAAACGGTAAGGCACTACATCCCGTGCAGGTAGTTGTGAAGCTGGGTCGGCAAAGAATCCAAACTCGGAAATTGCCCTGGGCAATCTATCTTCAAGGATTACTTCTTCCTGCACGCTGGAGGGCGCGGTCGCCTTGACCGCGACAGCGCCGAGCAACGCAAGGCTGCCAAGAGCTAGTAGGTTGCGTCCTCTCACCCTTTTATGCGCTTGAACAATTCTTCGGGCGCACCCATCGGGCCTTCCAGGATTGCCTCCTCAGGAACCGGCGCAACATATGGGGTCGGCGATCCCTGGCTTGGATCAGCACCCAGCTGCGGCAGGTTGATCGACCACGCAGGTGTTCCTTCGCTTGCCAGCAATGCAGGCGTTTCGCCTTGCTGGAGACCATCCCACAAGACAGGTGGCAAGGCCCCACCTAACGCTGCGAGCAATTGCTCTGCGCCCGGAAGCTGCGGCTTGTCGCCACCCCCTTCATAGACGTTATCTTGCACCACGACATTGCGTGGATAGGGATTGTAGCGTTCGTCGGTAAACTCTTGCGTATAGGCGACGACCATGACCTGTGCGGTTTCGTTGTCTTCAAGCAGGTTTTGGCTGATCAGGACATTCTCATTGGCCATAACCAATATGCCCGTGCCGCGCAGGACACCGCCAACAATATTGCCCGGAGGCGCGAAATTATCGACATCGTTGGTGGTCACGAGGTTGCGCACAACACGTACATCGCCCCCGCCCATCACTGGCAAGTCGGGTAAGTCAAAGACCAGGACGCCGCCGGTATTATGCGTAGCGATATTCTCTTGCACCACGGCATTACGGCTGTTTTCAATCTCGATCCCGGCCACATTGTACTGCACGATTGACCTTTGCACTGTGATGTCCCGGCTTTGACCTACATAGATGCCCGCGTCGGAGGCACCCTCAACCATCGAGCTGTCGACCAGCACGCCCGTGCTTTCGACCGGATAAATTCCATAGGCGCCATTGGTACTGAGCGGCCCGCCGGTCCAAGTGACACGGATCTGGTGATAGACGATTGCATCAGCGCCCTTTGATTTGATGCCATCACCTTTTGGATTTTCGAGCGCAAACCCGCGCAATGTCACGAAATCAGACGTTACGAGTAGCCCCTCGCCCGCGCCCTGCTGATTGGTGAAGTCGAGCACGGTTTCATCCATACCGGCCCCACGAACGGTCACGCTATCTACATCGAGGCTGAGCCCATCGGTCAGCTCAAAACGTCCTGCTTCCAGCACGATCTCGTCGCCCGGCTCGGCAAGGATAAGCGCTTCTTGCAGTCGTTCCTGCGCGCCCTTCCCGGGGACAATGGTGTGAGTTTCGGCCAATGCGGGATTGGCAATAGCGATTGCGGCGATGAGAGCCGCCCCTCCAAGTTTCCTCATGGCCCGAAGTTTATGCTTACAGCGATGTAAGTCAATCCAATCGAATTAGTTAACGATCGTCGCTTGCCCGGCGAGTGAGCGCCAGCGACCGGGCGCAAGCACCAATGACTTCCTAAATGCTTCAACGGCCTCTTTCCCCCGGCCATCGTCCAACAGTTCCTCGCCGAGGATTTCATAGCTCGGTTTAAAGATTGGTGGCGGGCCAAACACGATGGGCAGAGCCAGCTCCTCAGCAGCTGCCTCTTCCAACAAGGCGAGCCCTTTGTCGCGTTCCCCTTCGGCCAAGAGTAGCAAGGCCTTGCCCCGCTCTATTGAGCGAGCCACCCAGACCGGAGACTCGGGGTCACGATCGGGATTCTGCCTTCTTGCCTCTGCAAGCCCCTCATCGCGCAACCTCTTCATCAAATCGAGGTTTGAGCCGACTACCACCGGATCTTTTCGCTCCTTCAATAACTGCCCATGTGCCTGCTGGAATCGTGCGGCTATCGTCTCGGGGACTTCAGGCAGCTCGATAGGCTCAAGCCATTCAGCACCTTCTACACCCAGGAAGTTCGCAACCCTGGTCGCACTCCACGTGCCACGCAAACGAGAGGCGTCGGAGCTACCGCTCTCGTTGAATTGGAGAACCGCTTCGACCGCTTGGGCATGACAGCGCCTGATCAGGTCGCTTGCATCCTTTCCTTGCTGCAAAAGCGAGTATGCCAGCCATTCATTATAGTGCCCGCACGAGGTTTCTCCGCGCCCTCTAGCAAGCCGCTGACTGTTTACGACATTCGCCGCGCGTACATTGGCTGCTTCGGTCGCTTCCCCATCGGCCAAGGCATAGAAAATATGGCTCACCATATGCTGTGCATGGCCCGCATCGGGGGCTGACACAGCATAGCGTTCCGCCATACGTTTACCCAATGGGGCATGGACCGGGTCGTCATAGGAATGGATCAGATAGTGCAGGATGCCCGGATGCATCTCGTGGGTCATGAAGCCCGGCTCAAGCATTCCGGCCGCTTCCATATAGAGCGGAATCTGGCGTCCCCCGTGCGAACTGCCTAGTATGGCGAGGCCGGTGAAGGCCCTGATATCTATATCGTCAGGATCTTCGGCGAACATGCCTCGCAAATACGCAAGATAGGCAAGGTCGCGTTCTTCCTTGGTCCCTACGCCATAGATGGTTTCCACGGCACCAAGCCA
>DMWU01000056.1 GCA_003483125.1 Erythrobacter sp.
TGAATGACTGGCTGGAGGAAAATCCCGCGCTGGCCAAGGAAGTGATCCAGAAAATTATTGACGCCGCCGCAGCTCGCGAGGCGGCACGCAAGGCCAGGGAAATGAGCCGCAAGGGCGCGATGAGCGTCGCTTCGCTCCCCGGAAAGCTCGCCGATTGTCAGGAGCGCGATGCCACCAAGGCAGAACTGTTCCTGGTCGAGGGCGATTCAGCCGGGGGCTCTGCCAAGCAGGGTCGTGATCGCAAGACGCAGGCTATCCTGCCGTTGAAGGGCAAGATCCTTAATGTCGAGCGCGCACGTTTTGACCGGATCATCTCTTCGAAGGAAGTCGGCACGCTGATCCAGGCGATGGGCACCGGCATTCGCGACGAATTCGACCTCGAAAAGCTGCGCTATCACAAGATCGTGATCATGACCGACGCCGATGTCGACGGTGCGCATATCCGCACGCTGCTGCTTACATTCTTCCACCGGCAGATGCCCGATATCGTTAGGGCAGGCCATCTCTTCATTGCGCAGCCGCCACTCTACAAGGTCGCCAAGGGCCGTAGCGAGGTTTACCTCAAAGATGATGCCGCGCTTGATCGCTACCTTGTCGATGTCGGCCTACAAGGCCGCGTGCTTGAAACAGGCCAGGGCGCCCGCAGCGATGCCGACCTGCGCGGCATGGTCGAACATGCGCTGCGCCTTCGCAATTTGATGGCTTTCGTCCCGCGTCGCTACGATGCAGCGATCATCGAACAGATGGCTCTTTCCGGTGCGCTTGATCCTTCGCTGGATCGCAATACGCGCGAGCAGGCCCTGCAATTCACTGCGCAAAGGCTGGGCTTGGGCGATACGGAAGCGAAATGGTCTTCGCACATAGGCGAGGACGGCAATGTCCGCTTCGAGCGCTTGTGGCGTGGGGTCACCGATGTGCACGAGTTTGACGGGCGCTTCCTTGTCAGCACAGAGGCGCACAAACTCCATGGCCTCGCCAGCGAACATGCTGAGGCTTACGCCACACCTGCACGCCTGGTTAAGGCCGGAAATCTGGATGAAGTGCCAAGCGACGATGCAGAGGGCGATGATTTGCCAGCCGTAAGTGGCGATGAGGCAATTACGCGACCGACACAATTGCTCGATGCCGTCCTTGCAGCCGGGCGCAAGGGTCTCTCAATCCAGCGTTATAAGGGCCTGGGCGAGATGAATGCCGAACAGCTTTGGGAAACCACGCTTGATCCCGAGAATCGCGCGCTTTTGCAGGTTAAGGTTGAAGATGCCGACGTGACGGATGAGATCTTCACCAGGCTAATGGGCGATGTTGTCGAGCCACGCCGCGAATTCATCCAGGACAATGCATTGAACGTGGCCAACCTCGATGTTTGATAGTGAGCGCCTGATCAAGACGGGCTGAAATTGCGAGAGGAACCGCATGGCGACAAGATCGGGTACCATTAACCAAGGCGGTTTCTTTCTATTCCTGGCCGCGATCACACTCGCATTGACCTATGTTGTGTGGCCGTTCGCCGCCCCGTTAATGTGGGCGACGCTGGCCGCAATTATGTTTCAGCCGCTCTATCTGTGGATTTATGACCGGATGAAGGGCCGCCCAAACCAGGCGGCCATTGCCTGCCTGCTCATAATCACATTCGCTGTGCTCGTGCCGGGTTTTATCATCGGTGGCCTGGTGGTTGATGAAGCAACAGGCGTGGTTCTGGCATTCCAGCGCGGGGAGATCGATGTCTCTTCTTGGTTCGACCAGATATTCGCTATCCTGCCAGTCTCCGTCCAAAATCTGATGGTCGAATATGGCTGGAGCGATTTCAGCATTCTGCAACTGCGCCTTCAGCAACTGATCGGCGAAAGTGCCGGGCTGCTGGCACAGCAAGCCGTTGCCATTGGCGGCGGCATTTTCGGCTTTGTACTTTCATTCACGGTCGGCCTTTACGTCACCTATTTCCTGCTGCGCGACGGCAAGGCGATCGCCCACCGGCTAGTGCATGACATTCCGCTTGAAAACGATATCGCCAAGGCGCTGAGCGACAAGTTCCTCGGCATCGTTCGTGCCACGATCAAGGGGTCGGTTGTCGTGGGGCTGGTGCAGGGGTTCTTGGGTGCAATCACATTCTGGATTGCCGGGTTACCCTCAGTTGTTCTTTTCGGCCTTCTGATGGCCATTTTCTCCATGATACCTGCCGTAGGGACAGGTCTAGTCTGGGTGCCTGCGGCCATCTGGCTGCTAGCGACCGGGGCTGTCTGGCAGGGACTGTTCGTGATCTTCTCTGGTGTTATAATTATCGGCATGGCGGATAATATACTGCGCCCGATCCTGGTAGGGCGGGACACAGGCATCCCAGACTGGATCATCCTCATCACCACGGTTGGCGGCATCGCCACTCTGGGTCTCTCGGGCGTCGTGCTAGGTCCGCTGGTTGCAGGCCTGTTCCTGGCCGGTTGGTCGATCGTGCAGCACTTGCGAGAGGCGGAGACCGGAACAGAGGCCGAGGTCAGCTAATGCAATGGGGTGTTACCCCCGGCTCGCAGGCAGAGCAGGTCGGCAGGCTGTTTCTTGCCGGAATGGTGGTGGTCTTCCTGCCGCAACTGCCATTCGGCAATTACCTGATTTATCCCTTCACCATACTTACCACGTGGTTCCATGAAATGGGCCACGGATTGACCGGGCTTGCGCTTGGCCATGGATTTGAAAGGCTGGTCATTCTGCCAAGCGGATCGGGCTTTGCCGAAACCAGGTATATCGGCGAACCTTCATCGCTTTCGCTGGCCCTGGTTAGCGCGGGTGGGCCGCTAGGTCCCAGCATGGTCGGATCGGTTCTTATATTGGCCAGTGCGCGCAGGCGGTATTGGCGACCGGCACTATATGCGCTGGCCGGGCTCATAGGACTATCGACCGTACTCTGGATCAGGGGCGGGGTAGGGCTGGTAACTCTGCCACTGATCGGAATGGCCCTAGCTTTCATTGCGGTGAAGGCATCGGCGGGCC
>DMWU01000246.1 GCA_003483125.1 Erythrobacter sp.
CCCCTGGAATTCGATGGAACACCCTCTATGGGATTGCAGCGCCAATCTCATGGGCCAAGCGTGCAGCAGGCGATAGAAGAGGCAGCCGAGGCTGTTACTGGTGAGAAGGTAACGCTTCACAGCGCGGGCCGCACCGATACGGGCGTGCACGCGCTCGCCATGCGCAGCCACTTCGATCTTGAGAAGGAGATGACACCTTTCCGCCTGATGGAGGCGCTGAATGCGCGGCTACGACCCAATCCGATCGCAGTGACCCATTGCGAGGAGGTGCCGGATGATTGGCACGCACGATTCAACTGTATCGGTAGGAAATATGTCTATCGCATCATCAATCGGCGTGCGCCTCTCGCCTTGGAAAAGAACCGCGCGTGGCAGGTGCCGCAAGAGCTCGATCACGAGGCGATGCATCGCGCGGCGCAGGCTTTGATCGGCAAGCATGACTTCACCACGTTCAGATCGGTGAATTGTCAGGCGAAAGACCCGGTGAAATCGCTCGATCGCCTCGATGTCGAGCGTGATGGAGATGAAGTTCGCGTCTATGCCGAGGCGCGCAGTTTCCTGCACCATCAAGTCCGTAGCATGGTCGGATGCCTGGCATTTGTCGGCATGGGCCGCTGGCGCGAGGAACAAGTGGCAGAGGCGCTTGCAGCGCGCGACCGGCAGGAACTGGGCCTGAATGCCCCACCCCACGGCCTCTATTTCGTCGAAGCTACCTATCCCGACGCGGCTTGACCTAACGTCACCCTAGCCAAGCGCCAATTGCGGGCCTAGCACTGCTGCAAAATCGAAATCGGGAGAATTCCAAATGGCTACCACCGGCAACCAGCTTTTCACGACATTGGAAAGCGATGGCACACTCACTGTTGAAATTGCCGAGGTGAATGTACCTGATCCAACAGGCAATCAGGTTTTGGTGAAGATGGAGGCTGCCCCCATCAACCCCTCCGACCTCGCCATCCTCACCGGCGCGGCAGACCTTGAGAATGCCGAATATTCGCGCGGAAAATTCGTCGCCAAGATGCCAGAGCCATTCAACACGGGCTCGAAAGCGCGGCACGGTCAACGCCTGCCGGCCGGCAATGAAGGCGCGGGCACCGTCGTCGCGACCGGTGACAGCGACATGGCCAAGGCGCTGATGGGCCAACGCGTCGCCTGCGTTCCCGGCAATGCCTATAGCGAATATTGTATCGCTGATGCGATGATGTGCCTGCCGCTGGGCGATCATTCATCCGAAGATGGCGCGTCCGCTTTCGTCAATCCGATGACCGCATTGGGCTTTGTCGAAAATGCGAAGATGGATGGGCAAAAGGCAATTGTGCACACCGCCGCGGCCTCAAACCTCGGCCAGATGCTGATCAAGATCTGCCTCGAAGATGACATCGACCTGGTCAATATCGTCCGCAAGGCAGAGCATGTTGACCTGCTGAAGGGAATTGGCGCGAAATATGTCGTGAATTCATCCGATGATGATTTCATGGATCAGCTGCGCGACGCGATTGATGCAACCGATGCCTTCTACGGCTTCGACCCAATCGGAGGCGGCCAGGCGACCGACAATGTTTTCAAGGCGATGGAACAGGTCGCCGTATCAAAGATGACCGAGTATTCGCGCTATGGATCGAACCAGCAAAAACGCATGTTCATCTATGGCCGGCTTGATCTCGGGCCAACCGTTCTAACACCGTCATATGGATTTGGATGGACGCTTTCCGGTTGGTTGCTGACACCATTCTTGCAGCAAGCAGGCATGGAAACCATGGTTCGTATGCGGCAGCGAGTGCTCGACAATCTAACCACCACCTTTGCCAGCAGCTACAAGCGCAAGGTCGATCTTTTCGAAATGCTCGAGAAGGATGCCGTGATTGATTATCGCGCGATGAAAACTGGCGAAAAATACCTCGTCACACCCTAGGGATTGTCGAAAGCGGCTTGGATTTCAGCGGGGTCGGTGGCCCCGCTGGCAATCAGGAATTGTAGCAATATGCGCGCCTTTTGCGGATTGAGCGCGCGCGCTGCGACAAACTGATTCTCGTCATCTTCCGGCTCGCGATCAACGACCGCTTCATCCGCCCTGCTCGCCCGCACAACCGAAACACCGCTCTGGCGAAACTTGGCCAGATTCTGCCGGACAGAATCGGGCAAATTACCTTCGCCTGCCCCTGCGATCACCACGCCGCGCGTGTCAGGGCCAATTTGGCGTGACAACTCGGCTGGCGTCATTCCTGCGTAAATATAGGCGATCACCACTTCAGGTAAGATGTTGGGCCAATCGAACTGCGCGACTGTGTCTGTACGCCAAGGCGCGCCAAACCAATCAAGCGACGATGGGGTGACTAGGCCGACCGATTCGCGGGGAAATCCGCGAAATGCCTCTGCCCCGCGTGTGCGCACTTTGCGCACATCACGCGCGGCGAATATGCGGTCCCCCATAACAACCAACACACCACGGCCTGCCGCATCTGCGTCACCTGCGACGCAAACTGCATTGGCGAAATTGCGCAGCCCATCATAGCCAACGGCATCGGCAGGGCGCATGGCCCCGACAAGGACCACGGGCTTTGGGCTAGGTAAAGTCAGGTCCAGGGCAAATGCAGTCTCTTCCAGAGTATCGGTGCCGTGCGTGATGATCACCCCATCGCAATCCGGATCATCGAATGCCTCTAGAATCGCGACACGAATCTCTGCCCAGATTTCGGGCCCAATCTCGGACGAATCAATATTGGCGATTTGCTGGCCATTGAGCTGCGCCTGCAACCCCAGCCCGCCAACCTCGGCCAGATATTCTTCGATTGGGATTTGTCCGGGCCGGTAATCTTGCGCAATGGCAGAGCCTGCGATGCCCGCGATCGTTCCGCCCGTCGCCAAGACCGTGATTTTTGCCTTTGTCATGATGCTGGCGATAGCGCGACGTGCATTTTCTCGCCATATAGCAATTGATTTTATATTTTCCGGCGCTAGATAGCGCTCCTCCGCAAGTCGGAACGGGCGATTAGCTCAGTTGGTAGAGCATCTCGTTTACACCG
>DMWU01000145.1 GCA_003483125.1 Erythrobacter sp.
CTGACAGTAGTTTTCTGCAGGGAGAATAGCGGCAAACTTGAGTGATTTGTGCAGGCTGCACTCAACTGTGGAATGTCGAGCCCGCCTATCCGATTTTGCGCTGCGCGAGCGGATCTCCCTTGCGTTCTACGGCAAGAAGCATAGCAGCCATGTAATCTGGAACCGCACGGCTGAAGTAATAGCCCTGACCCAATGTACAGCCGGCTTTGCGCACGGCCTTTACCTGTTCTATCGATTCAAGGCCCTCTGCGACAATCTCCATCTCGAGGGTCGATCCCATTTCCACCACGGCCCGGATGATGGCCTCGCTCTGCTTCCCGACATTGGGGCCGGAAACAAAGCTACGGTCCACCTTAATCTTATCGAAGGGGAAAGTGTTGATGTAGCCGAGCGAAGAATAGCCCGTGCCGAAATCATCCAGCGCGAACTTAACGCCCTTGGCCGAAAGTTCTTCGATGAAATGCGTCGTAGCCGGGCTATCATCCAGGAACAGGCTTTCGGTAACTTCCAGCTCAAGCCGCGAGGGGTCGAGACCGGATGCGCGCAAGGCGCTGAGTATTCCCAGCGCTGCACCAGGCGCACGAATTTGCAGCGGTGACAGGTTGACCGCGACCGAAACTTCATCGGGCCATTGCGCGCAGGCGCGCGCGGCCTGCGCGGTAATCCAATTGCCGAGAGTGACGATAACACCGGATTCCTCTGCCACCGGAATGAATTCGTCCGGACGCAACTCACCCTTTTCAGGATGGAACCAGCGGACCAGCGCCTCGAAAGTCTTGATCCGGCCGGATTCAAGATCGACGATAGGCTGGAAGAAGATCGACAGCTCATCTCGCTTGATTGCTGCACGTAGTTCATGCTCGATCTCGCGCTTGCGTACAAGGTCGCGGCTCATAGATTCATCGTAAAAGTGGGTCTGCGAGCGGCCGTTGACCTTCGCATGATAGAGCGCGAGGTCGGCACTCTGCATCAGACTGTCTACGTCTGCCCCGTCTTCGGGAAGCATGGCCACGCCTACTGATGCGCGCACCTCCAGCCTTTCACCGTCTACGCGAATGGCACGCATGATTTCGGCGTGGACTTCGCTTGCCAGGCGTTCGCTCATTTTGCGGTCGCAGTCGGGGCAGAAGATCACAAACTCATCCCCGCCAAAGCGCGCGACAGTCGCTGCTTCGGGCGAGACGTTGCGCAGGCGGCGAGCGACCTCTGCCAGTACGCGGTCGCCGACCGGATGGCCCATAAGGTCGTTCACTTCCTTGAATCGGTCGAGGTCGATCCAGAAAAGCGCAATCCTGCGACCAGGCTGCGTGGCCATCATCGTCTCAACCATTGCGTGGTTCAAACCGGCGCGGTTCGCCAAGCCGGTCACGACATCGGTGCGTGCGAGTGTCTGCATCTTTTCTGCCAGCTGGGCGCTGGTTTCAGCAGCAGAGATAGAGTCTCTCAGGACTCGGAACACGTTCAACGTAATAGAAATCATCGCTGGAATGAGCAGCAGGATGTTTACGAACAGCGCAATGAATGCGAGCGAACCTTTCCAAATGGCGGCAACCATGATGGGCAGAGACACAAGGCCTAATTGTCCGATTGCGATGCTGGGGCTGCCCGCATTTCTCGCGCAGATGCCCACGCCATAGCAGAGGGCATTGGCTGTCATCAGCACTTGGACCGAAGCATCGCCATCCAGGATGATTGTAAGCGCTGCGATCAGCCCGATCACGAAAGCGTAGCTGAAAGCGCCAATTTCGTAGATTAGTTCAAGCTTGCGGGTACTGGTCCCATCTTCGTCTGGGGACATGCCCAGAGCTGCGGTGACGCGCGCGACCGCAATGATGGTGAGGAGAGCGCAGCCAATATAGAGGATGTTTATTTCTGACACCCAGGCGGCAATCGCCGTGGACGCAATACCGTTAAAGGCACCAATCGCAAGCGTCGAAGGCTGGGTGTAGAGCGATTTGACAAGCGTGCGCTTCGCCCGCCCGGAAACAGTGTCCGAACTGCCGCGCATGATAACCAGCTTGCGCTTAAGGCTTCTAGTTAGACTTCCCGCCATTCGCGCATGCGTAGCGCGAATAGGTCACTGACTGGTTAACAGGTTACTTACCAAAAAATCCGAAGGGTAACGCGAATCTAACTTGCAGGAGCGACTTTCTCATCGAATTCACAATCGAGTTGTGAGGCGATACGGCGGTCAAGCGTCCGACAAATGGCCAGCCACCAATCATAAGCATTTCTATCGCCGACAAAGAATGCCTTTTCAGCCTGTACCCGCGCCTCGCGGGCTGCACCAAGGCCATGTTCAGCGAAATGGCGTAGGGCTGCATGCAACAGGCGATCGCTTGATTCCAGGCAGCCATTGTCATTGCTTGCTTCGACCCGTTGCGGGCTGTCAACAAATCGTGAAAGCAAGACATTCGTATTGGGAAATGGGTGAGCGAAACCCGGCGCCATAACTGGTCCTTGTAAAGAGAAGCAAAGATGCAGAGAACGAATTAGCCTAGCTCGCCCTAATCCTTGGTTTCCCGACAAGGTTTCGAAACCATTAATTTTTACGAATCCGAGGAACTTAGCGACCGCGATGCCGCATCCTTCGGTGGCAAATTTGTAGCCACGTGTTGCCGAGAGATGATCGAGAACCTATTCCCGATCAGGGCAACTCGCAAAAGGGCAGGGCACATTTGAGCAGGCGCACCCAATCCTTGAAGAAAATATGGCTATTGGGCGTGTCGGTCGGGGCTGTCGCACTTGCTTCGTGCTCGCAGACGGCGGCTAGTGAAGTGGAGGTTCAAGGCCCGACAATCGTGAGCCTGAATCCGTGCACCGATGCAATTTTGTTGGAGGTGGCGGATCCTCGTCAGGTGCTAGCGATCTCTCACTACAGTCACGACCCGCGGGCCAGCTCCATAGCGCCCGAGGTGGCGAGGGAATTCAACTCGACTGGGGGAACGGTTGAAGAGATACTCGCCCTCAATCCCGATATTGTGATTGCAGGCTCGTTACTCGCTCCAGCCAGCGTAGCGGCTCTGGCAAATCTTAACTTTCGCGTGGAACTATATGGTTCAACCAATAAAATTGATGACAGCTATGCCCAGATTCGGGCCATAGGTGTATTGGTTGGGCATCAAGATAGAGCGTCGAAGCTCATCGAACGGATCGAGCAATCGCTCGCCCACAACGCCCCCGCCGGAGGACAGGAGCAAATCACCGCAACAATGTGGCAGCCCGGCCAGATCGTACCAGGCGAGGCTACGCTGGTGAGTGAGCTTATGGAGCGAACGGGCTTTGCCAGTCACAGCCAAGCGCGCGGGCTGGGACAGGCAGATTACCTGTCTCTCGAGCAGGTAATTGCCGATCCACCGGAATTACTGATGATTGCGGGCGATGCCCGTGCGCAGCAGCATCCGGCGCTAGAGAAACTTGATAGCACACGCATTGAAGGCTTCGATCCTTCGCTTCTCTATTGCGGCGGGCCCTCGATTATCCGCGCCTCGAAGCGGCTGTCAGAGATCAGGCGACACATGAAATGAACCGGGCTGCCATTGTCTTTGCGATTCTTTTGATACTTGCGTTCCCGTTATCGCTGCTCGCAGGTCGCGTGTGGATCGACCCTGCCACGACACCCAACGCATCTTTGATATTGATGGAGTTGCGACTGCCGCGGGCGATGCTATCCGTTGTGATTGGCGCCGGGCTGGGTGCAGCCGGGGCTGCCATGCAGGGTTATCTTCGCAATCCCCTGGCCGATCCGGGGCTATTTGGCATCGCACCAATGGCCGCGCTGGGCGCAGTTGCCAGCCTGTGGTTCGGCTTTGCCCTGAGCGCATGGCTGTTGCCGCTATTCGCGCTGATAGGGGCTGGAATTGCCATGGCGCTGCTTGCGACAATTGCAGGAAGATCGGGCGGTATCGCTTTGTTCACGCTGGCGGGCCTGATGATTGCCAGCCTAGCAGGGGCATTGACGGCGCTGGCGATCACGCTGGCACCCAACGCCTTTACAATGAGCGAGATCGTGCTGTGGCTTAACGGGGCGCTTACTGACCGTAGCTGGCGCGAAGTGACGATAGCTGCACCGCTAGTCACCCTCGGGATCGTGATTCTAAGGGTCGCCGCCCGTCCACTCGACGCGCTAACATTGGGTGCAGACGCCGCGCGTTCACTGGGCTTCGACATGCGCGCGCTGCTCTGGCTTCTCATATTGGGCGTCGGGCTAACAGTCGGAGCAAGTGTCGCTGTCGCCGGGATTATCGGCTTTGTTGGATTAATCGTGCCGCATCTGGTCAGGCCTTTGACCGATCGTCTCCCTTCCAGCCTGATCCTGCCGAGCGCATTGGCAGGGGCTCTGCTTGTCCTTGTTGCTGACAGTCTGGTGCGTATCCTGCCCTTCGCCACCGAATTACGGCTTGGCATCGTACTCAGCCCGATCGGTGCGT
>DMWU01000216.1 GCA_003483125.1 Erythrobacter sp.
TTTCAGCA
Organism: Erythrobacter sp.; assembly: GCA_003483125.1. Classification (GTDB taxonomy): domain Bacteria; phylum Pseudomonadota; class Alphaproteobacteria; order Sphingomonadales; family Sphingomonadaceae; genus Erythrobacter. Next base: position 9 of record DMWU01000216.1, read on the forward strand.
CCTTCTGACCGGGAATGCCGTGGCAGATCACATGATTGATCGAGATGCAGCAGCTATGCGTATAGCCGCGATAGCCCAGCGTCGCCGGCACCGCGCCCGCATCCATCATCATTCCGCGAATGGCGGCGTCGATACTCTCTGTCGTAACGCCGGGTTGCACCAGTTCCACCACTTCATCGAGGATGTCGGCCGCAAGGCGGCCTGCCTTGCGCATCCCTTCAAAGCCATCGGGTCCGTGCAGCTTGATCGTGCCGTCGCGATAGACGGTCTGATCGCCTTCAACGATCTGATACTGGTTCATTCCGGCCCATGTAGCGATGGAAGCACAAAAATGCGAGTGACAAGCGCATTTGCGTGGGTAAGGAAAGCTGCATGAGCAAGAAAAGTGACCTGATCCAGCCTGATCGCGGGCAAAAAGCCACCACCATCCAGCTTGTGACCAAGGATGGGCTTGAGAAATGGCTCAAGGCCCTTTCCAACGGCCAACGCGCCGCTGTCGAGGCCCAGAAGTTTGAAGCCAAGTCCGGGCAAGTCGCAATCGTGCATGATGGCGATGAATGGTTTGCCGCGGGTGGCGTGAATGATCCTGAAGAGCTTTCGAGCTATTGCCTGGCAGCATTGGCCGACAAATTGCCCGAAGGCACCTATCGATTGGATGGCCAACGGCCGGGAGCAGCCATGCATGGATGGCAAACCGCGCAATATCGCTTCACCCGATACAAGGAAGACGAAGACGCACCCGGGCAACGCATCTTGTTGAGCAAGGAAGTGAAGCAGATTGACGATGCGATGGCGCTTGCCGCGGCTGAGAACCTCGTCCGCGATCTCGTCAACACTCCTGCAGAGGATATGGGGCCAGCCGCGCTCGAAGCCGAGTGCGAGAGGCTGGCAAAGGACCACAATGCCAAGCTTAAGGTGACCAAGGGCGACACGCTGGAGCGTGATTATCCCATGGTTCATGCGGTGGGCCGCGCCGCCTCGCGCGACCATGCGCCGCGCCTTATGCGCCTCATCTGGGGTAATGAGAAGCACCCGCTGATTGCGATTGTCGGCAAGGGTGTGAGCTTCGACTCGGGTGGCTTGGACATTAAGTCAGCCGCCGGGATGAAGCTGATGAAGAAGGATATGGGCGGTGCAGCCCATGCCATTGCTTTGGCCGATCTGGTGATGCGCGCAAACCTGCCCGTGCAGCTTCACCTCTATATTCCGGCAGTCGAAAACGCGATCTCGGGTAATTCGTTCCGTCCCGGGGATGTTATCAATTCGCGCAAGGGCCTGACGGTGGAGATTGGCAATACCGATGCCGAAGGGCGGCTGATCCTGGGCGATGCATTGACGCGTGCGAGCGAGGACGATCCCGACCTGATTATCGATTTCGCGACGCTAACGGGGGCTGCGCGCGTCGCGCTTGGCCCTGACCTTCCCGCGCTGATGACGCGGCGCGATGAAACTGCCAATGCTCTGATTTCGGCAGGTAAAGCCTGCGATGACGAGCCGTGGCGACTGCCCCTGCCCGATGCCTATCGCGAATGGCTGAAGTCTGACATTGCCGATCTCAACAATACGCATGGCAATGCCTATGCGGGTGCAAGCGTGGCGGGCCTCTTCCTCGATCGCTTCGTCGGCGACGACATTGACTGGGCGCATTTCGACACATTTGCATGGCGTCCATTCGCCAAGCCCGGCAGGCCCAAGGGCGGTGCCGCCTACGGCCTTCGCGCCAGCTTTCACATGCTGCAAGAGCGCTATCCCGGCAAATAACACTATCGGGGGAAACTTGCGGTAACGCCATTGGAAGTATAAGCGCGCGCGCTACTAATTCCTCTAGGGCACCAAACAACAGGGGCTGATGCCGAAGTGAACGGCGACAAGACATACCGGGTCCCCCAAGGGCCACTTTGCCTGTCTGGGCCGATTGATCGCCCTGAGCCGGGAACATTGCCCCTGCGCGGCGACTTGGCTCATATCGCGCTCGCCGGTACGCACCTGGCCGCGCATTATGTCATTCCGAGCGAATCTTTCGTCGGGGATACCGGTGCCGAAATGCATTTGATGCCGGGCGATGACAGCGAAGTGACGCATAATGTTACGGCAGGCACACGATTTGAGGTGCTCGACGTCGCGGGTGCTTGGGTCTGGGGCTGCCTTGGCCCTGATGGCCCATCTGGATATGTGCTGGCCGATCAGCTGCACAACGCAAGCTGATGCCTACCAAATTATTCATTGACGGTGCTGCGGGCACTACGGGTATCGAGATTCGTGATCGCCTGAATGGCCGCGAAGAGTTCGATCTGATCATCCTGGGCGATGAGGAACGCAAGGCCGATGCCGCACGGCTCGATGCGCTCCACTCTGCGGACATCGCAATATTGTGCCTTCCCGACGATGCGGCACGTGCCGCGGTTGAGTTTGCCGAGGGTTCGGACACACGGATCATCGACGCTTCTTCAGCCCATCGCGTGGCTGAAGGTTGGACATATGGCTTCCCCGAACTGGTCGGCCACGAAGCCGTTGCCAATGCGAAACTGGTCAGCAATCCCGGTTGTTATCCCACAGGCTTCCTCGCGCTTGTCGCGCCGCTGGTTCGCGCCGGGCTCTTGCCAGCCGATTGGCCCTACACCGTCAATGCCGTCAGCGGATATTCGGGCGGGGGCAAGGCGCTGATCGAACGATTTGAGGCTGAGGATGACATCGGCTTTCGCGCCTATGGCCTCGAGCTGGAGCATAAGCACCGGCCCGAAATGAAGCACCATGCCGGGTTGACGCATGGGGTGATTTTCGCGCCCTCTGTCGTTCGAGCCTATCGCGGCATGCTGGTCGAAGTGCCCCTACATCTTGGCGTCATAAGTCAGGATTTGACCGCCGATCGCCTGCTTGGGACTTTGCGCGAATTCTATGCCAATTCACCGGTGATCGCGGTCAACGACGGTCGCGGAAATAGCGAGCTTCTGCTTAAGGAAGATGCCCCGCCAAGCGACATGATGGAACTGTACGTCTTTGGCAATGAAGGCGGCTATCACGCCCGCCTGATCGCCGTGCTCGACAATCTCGGCAAAGGCGCCGGCGGCGCTGCAATACAGAACCTCAATATCATGTGCGGATTGCCCGAAATTGCAGGCCTGCGAATCTGAGAAGATCACTGCCTAATTTTTAGGCAACTCACGCAAGATATTTAGGCAGTTTACGCCTATCTCGTGCGCGGGCCGCTCGGTGCCCGATCTGGCACGATTCTTGGATAAAATAAGGCAGTGAGAAATTGAGCCGCAGGCCTTGTCTTCCCGACTGCCTAATCAATGGGTTTTCTTAGGAAAGGCATCGTGTCGGCTCTAATTGCAAGGGCAACCAAGCAGTGAAAAAAATCGAAGCCATCATCAAGCCGTTCAAGCTGGATGAAGTGAAAGAGGCGCTACATGAAGTAGGTGCGTCGGGCATTACCGTGACCGAGGCCAAGGGATTTGGCCGCCAGAAAGGCCATACCGAACTTTACCGCGGCGCCGAATATGTCGTCGATTTCCTACCCAAGGTTAAGCTGGAAGTGGTCGTTAGCGACCCCATGGCAGAGGCAGTGGTTGAGGCCATCGCATCGGCCGCGCAAACCGGCCGCATTGGGGACGGCAAAATCTTCGTATCGTCAATCGACAGCGCTCTGCGCATCCGTACCGGCGAAAAGGACGACGACGCAATCTGACCGGCACATTAGCAACCGCCAATGCGGCAACACGAATTGACCTGAAACTCGAAAGATCTGGAGAACTACCGAAATGAGCAAGGCAAAAGACGTCCTGAAACTGATGAAGGACAATGAGGTCGAGTGGGTGGATCTCCGCTTCACCGATCCCAAGGGCAAGTGGCAGCACCTTTCCATGGTTGCTAGCGTAATGGGCGAAGACGAGTTCGAAGACGGGCTGATGTTTGACGGCTCTTCGATCGCCGGCTGGAAGGCGATCAATGAATCCGACATGATCCTGAAGCCTGATCTGGACGCAACCTGGCTCGATCCGTTCAGCGCCACGCCGATGCTGGTCGTGAACTGTGATATCGTAGAGCCTTCAACGGGCGATTGGTACGGTCGCGATCCGCGCTCGACCGCGAAGCGTGCAGAGGCTTATCTCAAGACAACCGGCGTAGGCGACACCGTTTATGTTGGCCCGGAAGCCGAATTCTTTATGTTCGACGATGTCCGTTTTGAGGATGGCTATGCTGGTTCCGGCTTCGCCATTGACGACATTGAACTGCCTACAAATTCAGGTAAAGACTATGACGCTGGCAATATGGCCCACCGCCCGCGCGCCAAGGGTGGTTACTTCCCCGTTGCGCCAGTTGATAGCGCCATGGACATTCGCGGCGAGATGGTTTCGACCATGATGGAAATGGGCCTGCCCTGCGACAAGCATCACCACGAAGTGGCAGCTGCACAGCATGAGCTGGGCCTTACATTCGGTACGCTGGTTGAAACCGCAGACCGCATGCAGGTCTACAAATACGTCGTGCAGCAGGTTGCCCATGCCTATGGCAAGACTGCAACCTTCATGCCCAAGCCGATCAAGGACGATAATGGCAGTGGCATGCACACCCATATGTCTATCTGGAATGGTGGCAAGCCGATGTTTGCGGGCAATGAATATGCCGGTCTGTCGGAAACCTGCCTCTATTACATCGGTGGTGTGATCAAACATGCAAAGGCACTGAACGCATTCACGAACCCGACCACCAATAGCTACAAGCGACTGGTTCCGGGTTTTGAGGCTCCCGTCCTGCTGGCATATTCGGCCCGCAACCGTTCGGCTTCGTGCCGTATCCCTTACGGTGCAGGTGACAAGGCGAAGCGCGTCGAATTCCGCTTCCCCGATGCGATGGCCAATCCGTATCTCGCATATTCAGCGCTGCTGATGGCTGGCCTCGACGGGATCCAGAACAAGATCCATCCCGGCGAAGCCATGGACAAGAACCTCTATGACCTGCCGCCTGCAGAACTGGCCGACGTACCTACCGTTTGCGGCTCGCTACGCGAGGCATTGGAAGCGCTAGAGGCTGATCACGAATTCCTGCTGAAAGGTGATGTCTTCACCAAGGATCAGATCGACGCCTATGCCGAACTCAAGTGGGAGGAAGTTATCCGCACGGAAACGACCCCCTGCCCAGTCGAATTCGACATGTATTACAGCGCATAAAGCCAACTGCCACACGGCAATTTCGAAGGGCGTCCGGGAAACCGGGCGCCCTTTTCTGTCAAAGGTGTCGATTCGGAGACCACCCCGCCCTGAAACCGAACTTAATCCTTGGGTAAATTCTTGCCTTTATGGTCCGAACGATCGCGAACTAATCAAGTGGAGTAGGATCGAGCGATGCATAGATTGCGCAAGGCATTGGCGAAGGGTTCAGTGCCCGTATTTGGTTCTCCGCTCGCGGAGAAGAACGGCAGTGCGGAGAAGCCAAAACCGGGCTTGTCCGACGTTAAAGTGGCGCGCGAAACCTCGCGCCAGACCGATCACCGCAACGAAGATCGCTATCCTGCGGTGAATGAGGCTGCAAGAGCGAGTTGGCGCGATAAATGCGTCGATATTCGTGTTACTAATTTTTCCTCCAATGGACTCCAGATAGAGACCGACCAGCCGGTCGAAATCGCCGAAGTTCTCTCCGTCCAACTTGGGGATTGCGAGAGCGTCGAGTGCGTAGTTCGTTGGGTACGCGAAAACCGCGTCGGCCTGGAGTTCGAGGCGGAAACGCACATTCTCGCCGATGCAGGCGTTGTCGGCTATGTGATCGAGAATATTGAGAGCGTGCTTACGGCATCGGGCGAAAGAATAGATGGACGCGTCGGGGAAGAACGGCGCGGCCAGGAAAAGCGCCATGGCCTTGTCTGGCTAGGGTCAATCAGCGTTGACGAAGAGTCTTTCCCGGCACGGCTCCGCAATATCTCTCAAGGTGGCGCGATGATCCATGTCGAAAGCATGATGCGCTTGAAGAAGGGAAAGACTGCGCTCCTTGATCTGGGGCAGGCTGGCTCGGTCAGCGGATTTGTTACCTGGTCAGCAGGGTTTGAAGTGGGCTTCCGCTTTGCTGAGCCATTCGATGTCTCCTCTCTTGCCAACCAGAGTGCCGCTCAGGCGGAAATTCTGGAATCGGGCGGCGCACCGCAAGACGAACAGGCTGACGAAAGCCAACGCCCAGATCGTAATTATTCCAACCTGTCAGCACTGGATGGCAAATGGCAAGTGTCCGATCACTACGCTCCATGCGAGGAGAGTGGTCGACTGACATTGGAAGAAGTCTACGCGACCCTTTACCCCAATGGCAGGCCAGAACCTAAGGCGGCGATTGAAGAAGTGACCGTTGAGAGCGGCGCCGATGTCGATGCCGTGGGTGGTGATGAGCAGATTGAGCCGTCCGACGGATAGTTACCTTGGTTCAGATGCGGCACGGGCCGTAAGTTGTACCCTCACTTCAAACTGGCGCAGAGTTCATGGATCGCGGCTGTGGGACGCAAACATATTGCGGGTGACATAGTTGGTGCCACGCGAGAGTTCGCGCGCCGGAACAGAGCAGCTGGCCGGGTGCTAATGGGACTTACAAAGAGAAGGCAGGCCGAAGCGCAGCTCTATGCCAGCGGCTCAAGCGCGTCCTGAGCTTCAGATCTTGTTGAATCCTGAATGCTGGCCATCCTTGCTGGCAGCCGCCGCAATAGGTTCGCGCGCCTTGGTAGCGTCGACAATCAACGAATTTTGTTCTTCATCGCTCATGCGGGCCCAGCCGTCACGAGTGAGTTGCTCCAGCGGGCGATAGCGAACCTTATACTGCATACGCTGCGAGCCCTGCACCCAATATCCCAGATAGACATAGGGCAGGCCTTCATCGGCTGCGCGCTTGATATGGTCGAGAATGATATAACTGCCTAAGCCCGAACGCCCCGCATGTTCGGGATCGTAGAAACTGTAGATCATCGAAAGGCCATCGCTCTGCCTGTCGGTAAGGCAAGCACCTACAAGGCGGCCCGGCTCTCCATTCTCATCGGTTTCGCGATACTCGATCAGGCAAGACGAGACTGGAGTGTGCTCGACCATGTCGGCGTAATCCATCTCGTCCATTGACGCCATGCCGCCTTCCGGATGACGGGCGCCGAGATATTTCAGCAATAACTCAAATTGCTCATCGGTGGCCCAAGGCCGGCATTCGGTCGCTATCAGATCACGATTGGCCTTCATCGTACGGCGCTGGGTCGCAGATGGCTTGAACTCGCCAGCGACGACACGCACCGAAACGCAGGCCTGGCAATCGAGACAACTTGGCCGGTAAGCGACGGTTTGGCTGCGACGGAAACCAATGCGCCCAAGTGCTTCATTCAGCTGGTCGGAATGTGGGCCTTTCAGCTCTGTGAAGACCTTGCGCTCGCTTCGCCCAGGCAAATAGGGACACGGCGCGGGGCTGGTCACAAAAAACCTTGGAAAGCGAATTGGTGCCGACACGAGTTACCGAAAATCCTTATCCAGCAGGAACCACAGGGGCATGCGTTAAGAAGCTGTTATGCCTTTTCTAGCCGCCAGGTAAAAGGTTCTTAACCACGATTCATGGTAAAGAACTCATTATTTTGTACATTTTCCCGAGTCGCAAGGGCGCGACTCGTACCAAATCAGGTCAATTTAGTTCTACAGGGCTAACCGCGTAGCCTTTCGAGCGCAGAGAATTAACCAAGGCATCGAGCTGCTCGCGGTCGCGGGCTTCGCACTCGATATCGGTTACCAGGCCCTTTGCAGGCAGGTTCGTGAAGATACGCTGGTGGTAGATTTCGATGATATTGACGTGATGATCGTCGAATTCGCGCATTACCTTGAACAAAGCACCAGGACGGTCCTGCAACTTTACACGCAACCTCGCGAGACGCCCCGATCGGGCCAGATCGCGCAGCAATACGTTCGCCAGCAACCGCGTATCGATATTGCCGCCACAAAGGACGAGACCGACATTCTTGCCTGCAAATCGCTCGCGATTGCTCAGCACAGCAGCCAGGCCAGCGGCACCTGCGCCTTCGACGACAGTCTTCTCGATCTGAAGCAGCAATGAAACCGCCTCTTCCAAGGCC
>DMWU01000030.1:0-14880 GCA_003483125.1 Erythrobacter sp.
GTGCGGCCTGCTCAGTGGCGTTGTGGCCGTGTTCTTCCTCAATGCGCGTCAATTCATCGGCGGCTACAAGGTTGACTGGCCCGATCCGCTCGCGGCTGGCGGTGAGCCGGTCCATCTCTTCTGCTTCCTGCGTGGCGTCCTTCACCGCCTCGCCTTCGAATTCGAAGCGTTCGCAAAGCAGGGGTGGCGGACACTGGAACCTTTCGCCGGAAATGCGCGCCATCTCGCCTCGACGCGCTTCTTCGTTTTCAGCACGCGCCCTCAGGCCGGCGCGGTTTTCGCGCGCAGTTGACAGCGCTTCGCTTGCCTCGGCCAGCTTGCGCTCCACTTCTTTGAGGGATGTTTCCCGCTCGGCAATGACTTCTTCAGCAGCGGCAAGCTCTGCCGCCAGCTTGGCACGCATCGTATCGCCTTGCTCGATTTCGGCCATCAGGCCTTCGGGTTTGGCGGCCATGATGGCACGCTCTTCCACGATTTCCTCGAGACGTTTGGCTGTGTCGGCCATGCGCTGGGCCGCTTCGCCAGAACGTGCCTCCCAACTTGCCTTTTCCGATCGCTGCGCCGCGTGTCTTTCGCGCGCCACCGCCAATGCCTGGTCATGTGCTGCGAGCTCGCCGGAGGCTGATTGCACCGCTGATCGCGCGGCCTCATGCTTGGCTTGCGCAGCCTCTAGAGACGCTCGCCCCGTGTCGGGCGAAGGCAGCTGTGCCTTCTTCGCCTGTACCTCTTCAACTTCACTCTCCGCCTGTTTTAGCTGCTCGGCGAGATCGGTTGCGGTTTGCTCCAATTCGCTGAACCGCGCGGCCAGTCGCTCCCGCTCAGCCTGCGCTTGGTCGAGCATCCGGAGCGCGGCGCGTTCTTCTTCGCTTGCCTCTGCAAGGCTGCGCTCCTGCGCGATAAGGTCAGTCTGGAGTTTTGAAAGCTCTTCGCGCGCTGCCTCATCCTCGCTGGTCGTGGTTTCCACGGCCTTGAGCACCGCGGGTAGTTTAGTTTCAAGCTCAGTCAGCCTGTTATCGGCCTCCAACCTTACTGCCTCGGCCGCACCTTCACCGCGAATAATGAAGCCGTCCCAGCGGCGCAGATGCCCTTCGCGTGTCACGATCCATTCGCCTGGTGCCAGATCGCGCCCGTCATCCTTCTCAGCAAAGTGCACGAGCGAGAGGCGGGCTTTAAGCTGCTCAGGGCAATTCTTTACGTGGGCAAGTATACAGTCGGCCACGCGCTTGGGCGCAGCGCCGCCTGTCCAGAAACGACCGCTATCGGCATCTTTTGGTGCGCCAAGCGGAGACTTGGCGTCACGGCCAAGAACCGCAGCGATGGCGCGTTCATAGCCTGGCGCGACTGAGATCCGGTCAAGTGCCTTGGGCAGGGCCTTGCCCTGCGCATTGCCCTTCGCGCGGGCATCGCGATCGCGAGCAAGCGCATTGAATTCGCGTTCTATGCCCGCCAATTCGGCACGCGCTGCTGCAAGCGCACTCGAAGCATCGTCGCGCGCCTCCTGCAAATTCGACTTGCGCGCCTGGCCCTGCGCCAGTGCATCGCGCAATTCCGCGACCTTAGCGGCGGTGGCATTGGCAGATTTCTCCGCTTCCTTGACTGCGATTTCCGGATCGCCGGCCTGGCTTAGTTGCGCGCGCAAATCATGCTGGCGCTGCATGTCATTATTCAGCCGGGCTACTCTTAGCTTGGCTTGTTCAATCTCTGCCTCGACAACGCGCCATTCGGCTTCGACCCCGGCATGATCGGCGGTAGCTTTCGCCAATGCCAGTTCGGCCGTACGTGACGCGCGTTCTGCTTCGTCGACTCGGCTGGTGAGAGCTGGTCGTCGCTCTTCATCTTTGGCCAGTGCATCGCCGCTAGCCTTGAGTTCGCGTTCCAATCGCGCCAGTGCTTCGGCCGCATCATGAGTCAAGCGATCGGCATCGCCGCGATCTTCCTCTAGCCGCGCTTTCTGTCTGTCCAGATCGGCGAGGCGTTGTTCTGCTGCTTCAAGCTGGCTGGTGAGCGCCGCCATACGGTGGCCATGCGCGCTGGCATCATCACGGCGATCCGCCAATTCATCGCGAGCTTCGGCGACGGTTTCAGCCGCGGCCTGCTGCAATTTCTGCGCTTCCTTGGTTGCAGCCTGTACCTGTTCAACGCGTTGGTCCGCAGATTTCGCCGCTTCGCGCGCTTCCTCAGCCGCTGCAGCGGCATCGCGCCAGCGTGCATATAGCAACCGTGCTTCGGCAATCTTGATCTGGTCGGATAGCTTCTTGTAGCGCTCCGCCTGCTTTGCTTGCCGCTTGAGCGTAGCCATCTGCGAATCGAGTCCGGCCATCAGATCTTCAAGCCGTTCTAGGTTCTTTTCTGTCTGGCAAAGTTTACTCTCTGCATCCTTGCGGCGGACATGCAGGCCGGCAATACCTGCCGCCTCTTCGAGCATTTGCCGCCTTTCGGCCGGCTTTGCGGCGATTACCTGAGCGATCTTGCCCTGGCTGACGAGCGCTGGCGAGTGCGCGCCTGTGGCAGCGTCGGCAAAGGTAAGGGCGACATCCTTCGCCCGGACATCGCGCCCGTTCACGCGGTAGGCGCTACCCGCGCCGCGCTCGATCCGGCGGGTCACTTCCAGCTCTTCGCCATCATCGTCTTTTGCCTGAAGTATAACCTCTGCAAAATCACGCGGAGGACGCGCTTCAGTACCGGCAAAGATTACATCTTCCATGCCGCCCGAACGCATGGATCTTGGCGAGTTCTCGCCCATGACCCAGCGGATTGCCTCAAGCAGGTTGGATTTGCCGCAGCCATTGGGGCCGACGACACCCGTCAGTCCCGGCTCGACACGCAATTCGGCAGGCTCGACAAAGCTCTTGAAACCGCTGAGCTTAAGCCTACTTATTTCCATTGCGCTATCAATCCCCCCTTGGAAATGCAGAATTTATCGTGCCCCGGCCCTTTGCAGTACCGGTTCGAGCCCCGGCCACTGGTTCACTTCCAGCTTGGCGCCGTTGAGAAAGAAAGTGGGTGTCGAATTCACGCCCAGTTCCTGAGACTGTTGTTGCGAACGTTCTGCGATAGCTTCGATATTCGCGCCGTCGGCCAGGCAGCTGCGCGCCTGCTCGCTGCTAAGGCCGCGTGCAGCGAAGAAATCAATAAGTCCTGCAGCTTCGCCAATGGCGACGAAACGCTGGTTGGTTGGCAGTGAGCTGGCAGCTTCATAAGCCGCACCATTGGCATTCAAGTTTGCAAAGATATCGTTAAGCGCAACCCATGCCTGGTCTGAAAGCGGTTGCATATTCTCGGGTTGGCCGCAGCGAACCAGCGTCGCTATGGTCAGATCGATCGGGTCGCGCACAAGGTTGCGGAGTTCCAGGCTGACCACGCCGGTAGAAACATAGTCTTTCTTAAGCGAAGGCCCACCATTGATTGCGAAGTTCGCGCAGGCTCCGCAAGTATGCGATGCATATTCAACCAGCTTGAGCGGGGCATCAGGATTTCCGACCAGGTAACCGCCTTCATCCGTAACAGCGACCACATCTGTCCATTGCTGGCCATCGGGCGCTGGAATGGCGGCAATTGCATCGCCTGCCAGTTCTGCATCGGCATCGTCGGCTGCGCTGCAAGCTGTCAGAGCCAAGGCAAGCGTGCCTACCATGGCTGAGCTCAGGAAACGTCGCGAGATTTTAGTCATATCGGGTCCTTCAGGATCGAATGGGGGAAGCTATACTATGGGTTGAGTAGGGTGAAGCGCAGTGCGGAGCTTTCCACAAGTTGCGTAAGGTAATTCCTAGTGCTCATGCCCGGAATGGACGGCGGCCTTTCCGGTTAGATGCGGCTCCAATGCCTGCCAGCTATGCACGCCTTGCAGAAGCTCGCCGTTTAACAGGAAGCTCGGCGTTCCTGTAAGGCCCAGCCTTTTGACGTCAGCCATGGTCGTAGAGACCAGCGATTGCGCCTTTGCTTCGTCGTTCAGGCAGCGATCAAGGTTGCCTCTTTGATAGCCGCGCTGCTCCATTAGCGTGTAAAATCCGAGGTCGTTGGCAAGCGCGCGGCGCGCGGCGGCTCGATCTGGGTTTGACCAGCGCTGCACCTGTCCTTCTGTGGCATTTTGCGCCTTGCCAAGCCACGTTGCCTGGCTGGTCATGAAGGCGCTGTGATTGAGGGGAAATTTCGATTCCGCACCGCAATGGGCAAGCATGGCAGCGGTCAGATCGATTGGATCGCGAAGCAAATGGCGCACTTCCAACTTGAGATTGCCGGAATGAACAAAGGCCAGTTTTATCACGGGGTCGCCCTGACGCGCAAAATCTGCACAGTGCCCGCAAGTATAACTGATATATTCGGTCAGCGTTGTTTCCGCCTCTGGGTTGCCGATCACATGGCCCTGATTGACCTCTGCGACATTAGCATTCCAATTTGCGCTGTTTCCGCCGCCGATAAGCATTGCCCCAGTCAGGATCGCGACCTTAACCGAATTCACTATTTCTCTTCCTCTTCATTGCTCAGGCTGCGCGCAAGCGATTCTAGCACAGTGCGCAGTTCAGGATCGCCTATATCGCGCAATGAATCGCCGAGTTCCATGGGAATTGGCTTGAGCGATGGTGGTGCCTTGGGCCGATCTTCAGCATGGGTAGGATTAACCTCGCCTTGCCGTAATTTTACACGGGCAACGGCGTTGTAGCCGAAGAAGCGATTCACGCGCTCGATAATCTCCGGAATCACCTGCTGGATAAGCGGTGCGTGAGCGGGGACAACCACCAATTGAAGGATACCTTCGCTCTTCTCACCCGGCGGAAAACGAATTGCTTCCGGCATGCAGACCTTGGAATGATGTTCGCCGACAATCTCTGGCCAACGTGTGACAACGTTGGACTGGACGAAACCGAACCGGCGAAATGCGGTGCGCCCGATTTGCGGCATTAACTCGCCAATAGGTTTGGCCGCGCCACCACGAGGTCGTTCAAACGGCTTAGCTTTCTTTTTCCCTTTTGTGGGAGTTTGGGGCTTGTCCCTTTTCATTACGGCCAAGCCAATGCCATAGCTGCGGCGTGACCGCCAGAGACAACAGGATATCTGGGCCATTGCTCCACTGGTATGATGCGCATGCCCGCGACCTGCCATGGCGCGCGCAGCCGGGATCTTCACTGCCCGATCCCTACCATGTCTGGCTTTCAGAGGTGATGTTGCAACAGACAACCGTAGCTGCGGTCAAGCCATATTTCGATAAATTCGTGCGGCGCTGGCCAGATATTGAGGCGCTTGCTCGCGCGGAAGAGGCAGAGGTGATGGCCGCGTGGGCGGGGCTGGGTTACTATTCAAGAGCCCGCAACCTGCTGAAATGCGCGAAGGAAGTGGCTAAGAGGAGTGGCTTTCCGCAGACTGAGGCAGGACTTAGGGAATTGCCCGGTATCGGGCCATATACTGCAGCAGCCATTGCAGCGATCGCATTTGGCAAGCGTGCCGTGGTGATCGATGCCAATGTTGAAAGAGTTGTCGCGCGGTTGTCCGCAATCCGCGATCCCCTGCCAGGAGCGCGCAAGAAGATTGGCAAATATGCCGAGAAGATAACTCCGCACGACCGAGCAGGGGATTTCGCGCAGGCAATGATGGATCTCGGCGCAACCATCTGTACAGCCCGTCAACCGCGATGTCAGTTATGTCCGCTGAGTGAGCATTGCGCCGGTTACCGCGGTGGGGATGCGGCTAGCCTACCAGTCAAGGCGCAAAAGAAATCACGGCCTGAACGCCGCGGCAAAGCATTCTGGATAGAGAATGACGGTTCTGTTTGGCTCGTCACACGGCCGTCTCGAGGAATGCTGGGCGGAATGCGCGCGCTTCCCGATGACGGCTGGAGCGCGCAAGCCGATGGCTCTGGCGATACAGCACTTGCAGGTGAATGGAGCCATCTTGGTTCCGTACGCCACGTATTTACCCACGCGACATTGACGCTTGATATCATGCGATACGGCGGATCAGCTACGCCTGTTGAAGAGGGCGAATGGTGGTCGCTGGAAGAACTCGATAAAGCGGGCCTTCCCAGCCTGTTTGCCAAGGCAGCGCGCCTGGCGCTTGCGGATCGTTAGAGGATCCCGCCACCCAGTGCGAGGCGCACCACTGCTATCAGGCCGACAATGAGGCAGAAATTGCGCCCATGATTGCTTGATGAGAGCGCGCCAAGGCCAATGCCGACTACGACAATTGGCAGTGCAATCCAGTTGGCCCAACCGAGTAACGGGATAGTCGCCGGGATAACAATGACCAGCGAGACGATACCGATGAGAATCGAAAGAATATTCAGCATGTGTCTTATATGGGTAAAGCACTTGGGTTGCGCAAGTCCCAATTGACCCACGGTCTATGTTCCCCCTAACAAGCGATCGATTTCAAATGAGGACTTTTCATGGCGTTTCGAGAATTTGATGCAGTGGCGCTTTCGCGTCGCTCACTATTGCGCTCAGGTGCCTATCTGGCGACTGGTAGCGCGCTCGCTTCAGTGCCGCTTGGTCGCGCTGCATTGGCGCATCACGTTACAGATGCGTGGCCAAATGTCGCAGCTGCGGCCAATGGTTATGTTTCAAGCGGCAAGGTGCCTAATGTCCTAGTTACATTCGGTTGGCGTGATGAAATCCCCCACATTGTCGGTGGCGGCAAGATCGCATTTGGAAACGACACAGCTGCGGGTCTGGATACGCTCTACCGCGTATATTCCATGACCAAGCCGATTACCGGTATGGCTGCCATGATGTGCATTGAAGATGGCTTGATTGGGCTTGACCAGCCGGTTTCCGAGATCATTCCGGCGTTTGGCGAGATGCAGGTGCTCAAGGATCCGCAAGGGTCGCTTGAAGATACAGTCCCTGCCGAACGAGCAATTACCATCCGACATCTGCTGACCCATACGGCGGGGATTGGATATGACATTATCACCAAGGGGCCTCTGCTACAGGCCTATCGCGACAATGGGTTGAATGGGGGGCAGGCCAGCAGGTTCCCGATCCCCGGCTTCCCGCAAGTCGAAAGCGCACCGGGCCTTGCAGAGTGGACTGAACGTCTGGCTGCATTGCCGCTGGTTGCACAACCAGGGACGCAATGGAGCTATTCCTACTCGATCGATGTAATCGGCCGGGTAATCGAGGTTGCGTCTGGAATGGCAATTGACGAATTCCTGCAGAAGCGGATGTTTGGACCTTGCGGGATGGACAGTACCTATTTTGCGGTGCCGGAAAGCGAAGTCAGTCGCCTGACAGACAATTACGGTATTCTGGGCGAGATGACGCTTCCGCTCGACAAGGGCACGAGCTCCATCTTCCTTGATGAGCCGCCAGTGCTTTGGGGCGGTTCGGGTCTGGTTTGCAGCCCGCGTGACTATGATCGCTTCCTCAATATGCTGCTCGGCTATGGGCAAATCGATGGCAATCGAGTGATGAAGGAAGAGACCGTACGACTGGGGGTTTCCAACCTGCTGCCAGACGGAATAGATACTAGTCACGCATGGCTGGGTGGCCAGGGCTTTGGCGCTGGTGGCCGTTCGGTCAATGGATCCTATGGCTGGGGAGGGGCGGCAGGCACGCTTTCCTCAGTAGATTTCAGCATTGGACTGAGGTCGACATTATTCACCCAATATATGCCATCTGATTCGCTGCCTATGCGCGATGAATTCCTGACGGCCCTTGCGAAGGATTTGTCACAATATGGCGGCTAATGTCGGGCCACTGTCCTTCTCCGGTTCGCCTCTGGATCGCGCGGACAATATTCGTGCGGATGCCGATGCGCTCGCGCGATTGATGGATTGGAAGGCTAGGCTGCTCGCGCTTGATGGGCTGATGCCCTCGCTGGACGATACTGGCCGGCTGGCATGGGGCACATTGGCTGATGCCGCTGAGGATGCGGAGCTGTGTTTCCTCGGGCTTGATGATGGCAAGGCGTGTTTTGCGGCCGTACCGCCAAATGGCGATGCTTCGCCGCGTATGGCCAACCCGCAATTATGGTCTCTTATGGCGACCTTGGAGCTCGGAGACCTGGCGCTATATGGCGGCGCGCGTAGCCTGATCGATTGGCATGCGCGACATCGTTTTTGCGCTCAATGCGGTGGCAATACGCAAATCGCCAAGGGCGGCTGGCAACGCAACTGCTCTGAATGTGGGGCGCAACATTTCCCGCGTACCGACCCCGTCACAATCATGCTGGTCGAACATGAAGGTCGGCTGATGCTTGGCCGCGGGCTGGGCTGGCCCGAAGGTAGGTTCTCTGCATTGGCGGGGTTCGTAGAGCCTGGCGAAACGATTGAGGAAGCCGTAGCTCGCGAGGTGCTAGAGGAATCCGGCATTCGCGTTCGCGATGTCAGCTATATTGCCAGCCAGCCATGGCCATTCCCTAGCCAGCTGATGATTGGCTGCCATTCCTATACCGATAATGATGAGCTGATGATCGACACGACCGAGATGGCAGAAGTTGTCTTCTTTAGGCGTGAAGAGGTCGAGTCAGCCATGGCGGGTGATGGCCCATTCGTTGCGCCGCCGCCCCATGCTATAGCGCATCACCTGATGAATTGGTGGATCAAGAAATGAGCGAACCGCAAAGATTGGTAATCGATATCTGGTCCGATGTGATGTGCCCTTGGTGCGCCATTGGATATGGGCAGCTTTCCAGGGCCCTCGAAGAGCTGGATGGCGAGATCGAGGCGCAAGTCCGCTGGCGCCCGTTTGAGCTTAATCCCGACATGCCCAAAGAAGGCGAGCAGCAAGAGGCTCATCTCCAACGGAAATATGGCCGCAGCAAGGAAGATGGCGCGGCTGTCCGCGGCCAGATGAAATCCATCGCCGATAGTGCTGGTGTTTCCCTCAGCTATGAAGGTGAGGGTGAGGCACCAACTGCAATGATGTGGAACACGCGCGATGCGCACAAGCTGTTGACCTGGGCGCTTGAAGAGGCTGGGCCTGCGGTCCAGACGCAACTCAAGCTCGCGCTGTTCAAGGCGCATTTCAACGCGCGCCGAAATGTCTCGGATTCAACCACTTTGCTCGATATTGCGGCGAGTGTCGGCCTTCATCGCGAGGCCGCGAAGGCCGCGCTTGAGGACGAAGATTTAGAGGCACGGGTTGTCGCTGAAGAGCGGCAGGCATGGGACATGAATATCTCCGGCGTGCCGGCGATGGTGATCAACGGCAAGTTCCTCATCCCCGGTGCGCAGAGCCCGGATACTTACGTCACTGCATTGCGCCGCGTAGCCGAAAAAAGCGCAGCATGAGCGCGTTTGTCCCCAAGACCGCTGTAATCACAGGGGGCGCAAGCGGCATCGGATTGGCCATTGCGCGAGAATTGGCGACGCAAGGTACCAAGCTGATGCTTGCTGATCTTCCGGGCGATACGCTGGAAAAGGCTGCGGCGAGTATTCAAGGCGCGATCGCGCAATCCTGCGACGTGTCCGACCTTGCACAAGTTGAATCATTGGCGGATGCCGCGTTTGAGCAGCTCGGTGAGGTGCACCTGCTGCTCAATAATGCAGGGGTTGGTGGTGTTCGCGGCAAAATGTGGGATGTCGATCCGGAGGCCGCGCGCGCGCATTTCGATATCAACTTCTGGGGCGTCTGGCACGGCTGCAAGGCATTTGCCCCTCGCATGATCGAGCAAACCTGCGATAGTGCGATCTATAATACGGGCAGCGAGAACAGTTTCTTTTGCGCCGTACCGCAGACTGCCGCCTATATCGCGGCAAAGCATGCTGTACTCGGCATGACTGAAAGCATGCGCGAGGATTTGCCCGCCCATGTCCATGCGGGCACGATCATTCCGGGATGGGTCTTCACTCCGCTTGGCCCAGAGCAGATGATGAAAATGGGCATGGAAGTTTCGGAATATGCCGCAATCATCGTGCCGCAGATACTCGCGCGCGAGCGGTTCGTAGTGAGCCATTATTCCAACGTGCGTCGGATAAAGGAAAGAACGGATCCGCTTTTCGCCGCTTACGAAGAACATGCGCCGCGCGAAGCAGGCGATGATGCCTACGACGTACGAGATGTGATTGCTGCGTTGATGGAAAACGCCCGCAAGGGCTAAACCAGCCCCAGCTTTGCAAGATCCTTCACCATATTGGGCGGGAGCTGCTCGTCTGCACTTTCGCCTTCGCCAAGATCGCGCGGGGCATTTTCACCTTCAAGATAGCGCCAGCCCTGATGCGCGCGCTTGGGCCGGGGCTCAACCGAAATCAGCTTGCGTTCAAGCTTGATCCACCAGCGTCCATCATCCTTTTGCTCAAAGCCGATGATAGGGCTGCGCCCGATAATCGTGTGCTCGTAAATCCAGTAGAGCGAGCCGCTCTGCATTTCCTCGTGACGCTTGGGCAGGTAGCGAGTTGTAAGCCGCATTTCAGCCGGGCCATTCTTGAACCAGCCCAACACTTCTTCACGGCTCAGCGCGCCATATGCGATCTTGGTGATATTGAGTGGCATCTTCTGAGCCATGGCGTGCCTAGCTCACCAGCCCGCTCGCTACGGCAAGGCCGAGGAAAGCGAAGAATCCCATCGAATCGGTGATCATGGTCACAAACACGCTGCTGGCCACGGCAGGATCCTGATCCAGCCGCTCAAAAATCACCGGCACCAACACACCAGCCAATCCCGCAATGATGATGTTGATAATCATCGCAACGGCTATCACTCCGCCAAGCTCGGGCGTGAATAGCAATCCGGTAGCAATACCGATCAACACCGCAATTGTTGCGCCGTTGAGTACTGCGACGTGCAGCTCGCGCCCGACTATGCGCCAGGTATTGGCCCTGGTCATCTGGTTGGTAGCGATGGCGCGCACAGCCACCGCCATCGTCTGCGTGCCAGCGTTCCCGCCAATGCTGGCGACGATGGGCATCAGCACGGCAAGGGCTACCAGCTTCTCGATTGCGGCGCCGAACATGAAGATGATCGCGCTGCCCACGACCGCCGTGCCCAGGTTTGCGACCAGCCAGCGCACACGGCTGCCATATGCTTCGCGGATCGGCTCGTTAATGTCGCCATCGCCCGCGCCCGAAAGTAGCAGCACGTCCTCGCCGGCCTCTTCGGAAATGATATGGACCACATCGTCGACCGTCATCTGGCCAACCAGTCGCCCGCTCTCATCTACGACTGCGGCCGAGATCAGGCCATATTTCTGGAACATCAGGCCCAGCTCTTCCTGATCCATGGTGACGGGGATCAAAGTCTGGTCGCGCTTCATCACGTCAGCCAGCGCAATATTGCGAGGTGTCGTGAGTATCCATGACAAACCACAGGTGCCGACCGGGTGATGTCGTTCATCAACCACGAAAACTTCGAAGAATTCATGCGTCAGGTCGATCTGGTCGCGCATATAGTCGATCAGGTCGCCCACGGTCATATGTTCGGGGATCGCCACGAAATGGCGGTTCATGAGGCGGCCGGCAGTCTCGTCAGGATAGGCGAGGGCGCTTTCAATCGCCGCACGATCCTCTGCCTCGACCTCGGCAAGGACAGCTCGCTGGTCATCCTTGTCCAGGTCCTCGATCAGCTGGACGGCATCGTCGGTCTCAAGCTGTTCGACGATGGTGGCGACAGCTTCAGGCTCCAGCGCCTCCATCATCTCTTCGCGAACGTGATCGTTGAGCTCTGCGATCACATCGCTGCTCATCAAATCGCTGATCGCCGCGGCGAGTTTCGAGCGCTGGTCGCGATCGCTCAATTCGATCAAGTCGGCAATGTCGGCAGGGTGGAGCGGTTCGACGAGGTCATAGACCAGCGGTTCCTCGCCAGCCTCCAGCGCATCGATAACCGCGTGGAAGAATTCTGGCTTCAGCCGGTTTTCCTCATCATGGCGCTCGTCATCGATACGGTCGTCAGGATGCGGGCCGTCATCCTCATGCGGATCGGCTACCAATACTTTCTGCTCTTCGAGGCGATCTTCATCAGCCATGCGCATGGGTCTAGGCGCGGGCGCATGAAAAGCAAGACCGCTCATGCCCGTGGGGGTGACTCATGCCCACAACTCTTTATAGCGCCCTTCAAACGAAGGAGATTATCTGATGGCCGACACACTCACGCTAACCCTCGATACTGGCAACGGAGAGGGAGGCGATGTCGTGATCAAATTGCGCCCCGATCTGGCACCGGGCCACGTCGCGCGGATTTCGGAGCTTGCTGGCGAAGGATTCTACGATGGCGTGGTGTTCCACCGTGTAATCGATGGCTTCATGGCGCAGGGCGGTGACCCGACCGGCACAGGCATGGGCGGCAGCGACAAGCCTGACCTCAAAGCGGAATTCAATGCCGAACCTCACGTGCGCGGCACCTGCTCAATGGCGCGGGCAATGAATCCGGATAGCGCCAATAGCCAGTTCTTTATCTGTTTTGGCGACACTCATTTCCTCGACGGGCAATATACTGTCTGGGGCGAAGTGACGAGCGGCATGGACCATGTCGACGCACTGCCTAAGGGCGAGCCACCCGCACAGCCGGGCAAGATCGTGAAGGCGACTGTTGGCTGATAGCGAATTTGCACAGGCCATGGCGTCGCTGGCCGATGCCATGGCTGATGCGAAGGATGACTGGTGGATCATAGGCAGCGGAGCAGTTGCCTTGCATGGTGCCGATCCTGGCCCGATGAGCGATATCGACGTATTGCTGTCGATCAGGGATCTTGAGGCGCTTTATAAGGGTTTACCGCTTTCCGACACGCGCGATAGCCGCAAAGGACAATTCCTGTCTCAACGCTTTGGCGTTTGGAGCGAGCCCCCCATGCCCGTCGAGTTCATGGCGGGGTTTAGCCAAAAGATAGATGGCCTGTGGCGCGAGGTGAAACTCAACACTCGCGAACGAATACGGATGGGTGATCGCAATCTCTTCGTTCCCGAGAAGTCAGAACTGATATCACTCTTGCTGCAATTCGGCCGCCCGAAAGACCTCATGCGAGCCGCCACATTGAGTGAATGATTGAATAGCGGTCGCGATGCCGCTAAAGGCGCGAGCCTCATGAAACCGACCAACCCACCCAAGACCTACAGGGTCACAAGCTTCGGCTGCCAGATGAACGTCTATGCTGGCGAGCGTATGGCCGATCTGCTGGGCGAGCGTGGCATTGCGCCTGCGCCACAGGGAGAGGAAGCGGACCTAGTTGTTCTCAACACCTGCCATATTCGCGAAAAAGCGGCGGAGAAGGTCTATTCTGACATCGGTCGGCTCAAGAAGCCCGATGGCACAAAGCCGATGATCGCGGTGGCAGGCTGCGTAGCGCAGGCCGAGGGCGAAGAGATCATGGTACGCGCGCCAGCGGTCTCCATGGTTGTCGGCCCGCAAGCTTATCACCGCCTCCCCGATATGCTCGACAAGGCAGTGCAAGGTGAGCGCGCCACCGATACGGATATGCCAGCAATCGCCAAATTTGGTGCCTTGCCTCAACGCAGGCGGAGCACGCCAACGGCATTTCTTACAGTGCAGGAGGGGTGCGACAAGTTCTGCACCTATTGCGTAGTACCTTATACGCGTGGTGCTGAAATATCTCGTTCTTACAATAGTCTAGTTGATGAAGCGTGCAAACTGGTTGAAACTGGCGCGCGCGAAATCACACTGCTGGGCCAGAACGTCAATGCGTGGAGCGGCGAAGATGAAGCGGGCAGGGCAGTCGGCCTTGCGGGCCTGATCCAAGCGCTTGCCAAAATCGATGGGCTGGAGCGTATTCGCTACACAACTTCGCATCCAAACGACATGGATGATGCGCTGATCGCGGCGCATGGCGAGGTCGATAAGCTGATGCCTTATCTCCACCTTCCTGTGCAGTCTGGCAGTGATCGCGTGCTCAAGACGATGAACCGCAGCCATACGGCGGAAAGCTATCTGAGGCTGCTTGAGCGTTTCCGCGAAGCGCGGCCCGATATCGCGCTTTCCGGTGATTTCATCGTCGGTTTTCCCGGCGAGACTGACGCCGAATTTGAAGAGACCTTGACGCTGGTTGACGAGGTGCGTTACTCTCAAGCATTCAGCTTCAAATACTCTCCGCGTCCCGGCACTCCCGCTGCAACGATGGAAAACCAGATTGCGCGTGAGGTAATGGATGAACGGCTGCAACGCCTGCAAGCTTCGCTTAACCGTGATCAATTGGCCTTTAATCAGTCGTTGGTCGGCAAGACTTGCGACATCCTGGTCGAGCGTAAGGGCAAGCATGACGGGCAGTGGCTGGGCAAGGCACCTTGGCTGACCTCTGTTTGGTTCACAGAAGAAGATGGACGCAGTGCCGAAATCGGCGATCTGGTGCAGGTTGAACTGATAGAGGCTGGTCCCAATTCGCTTCAAGGAGCGATGCGCAAGGCGGCCATCGCCTGAGGTTGCCCAGTTACAGATAGATTACTTTCCACCGCTGGTCTGCCTTGATTGGCTTGCCAAGCGCGCCAAGGGGCGTAAGCTTCCGACTCGACGTTGAAACTGGCCAAGCCTGATAAGGAGATTATGGGCCGTAGACCTAAGAAAGCAGAAGAACCGGCGATCTCGCCCGACCCTGCACCGCAACGTGAAATCCGCCGCGCAAAGGTGGATCTGAGTTTCGAGGATCAATCGCTTCTCGGCCCTCTCTTCGGACAATTCGATGCCAACCTCGTCCAAGTGGAAAACCGGCTGGGCGTGTTCATCGCTGCGCGCGGTGGCGAGGTTCAGATTGAGGGACCGGAAGATAGCGTCGCCCGTGCGCGCGATGTCCTGCAGCATATGTATGATCGGCTGGCGACCGGGCAGGATCTTGATGCAGGCGCGATCGAGGCGCTGATCGGCATGTCGAACGAACCGACGCTTGAGGGTATTGTGAAGGGGGAGCCGGACAAGCCCCCTATCATGATCCGTACGCGGCGTAAGACCATCGTTCCGCGCAGCGCCGGGCAAATTCCCTATATGCGCCAGCTCGCGCGCGATG